>JBFEXW010000045.1:0-11343 GCA_041562495.1 Marinobacterium sp.
ATAGAGCCTGTTCATCTGTTGGCAGCCTTGGTTGATCAGCGTGGTGGTTCAATTCGTCCACTTCTGAAGCAGGCGGGAGCCGAGCTACAGCTTCTCACTCGCAAGATCGGTGAAGCGCTGGATCGTCTGCCGGTTGTCAGCAATCCCGATGGTGAAATCCGTCTGTCGCAGGATATGGCACGCCTGTTCAATCTGACCGATAAGCTCGCCCAACAGCGCGGCGATCAGTTTGTCGCCAGTGAGTTAATAGTGCTGGCGATGATTAATGACAAGGGCGAATCCGGAAAGGTTCTGAAAGCGTCTGGTGTGACCAGCGAGTCACTGGTTCAGGCGATTAATGCTGTGCGGGGAGGGGAAGCTGTGACGGATCCCAATGCGGAAGAGAGTCGTCAGGCTCTGGATAAATATTGTGTCGATCTGACTGAACGTGCTGAATCAGGCAAGCTGGATCCGGTGATCGGTCGTGATGATGAGATTCGTCGTACCATTCAGGTGCTGCAGCGCCGTACCAAAAATAACCCGGTATTAATTGGTGAACCGGGTGTGGGTAAGACCGCGATTGTTGAGGGGCTGGCGCAGCGTATTGTTAATGGCGAGGTACCTGAAGGGCTCAAGCATAAGAAAGTACTGTCGCTGGATATGGGCTCGCTGATCGCGGGTGCCAAGTTTCGTGGTGAGTTTGAGGAGCGTCTGAAAGCGGTTCTGAACGAGTTGTCCAAACAGGAAGGGCAGATCATTCTGTTTATCGATGAGCTGCATACGATGGTTGGTGCAGGTAAGGGCGATGGCGCGATGGATGCCGGTAATATGCTTAAACCAGCACTGGCGCGCGGTGAACTCCACTGTGTCGGCGCAACTACGCTGGATGAATACCGTCAGTATGTTGAAAAGGATGCCGCTCTGGAGCGTCGTTTCCAGAAGGTGATTGTTGATGAGCCTTCTGAAGAGGATACCATTGCGATTCTGCGTGGCCTGAAGGAGCGTTATGAAATTCACCACAGCGTTGATATTACCGACTCTGCAATTATCGCTGCAGCCAAGCTAAGCCAGCGTTATATCACCGATCGTCAACTGCCAGATAAGGCTATCGACCTGATCGATGAAGCCGCTTCGCGTATTCGTATGGAGATGGATTCCAAACCGGAAGAGATGGATCGTCTTGAACGTCGTCTGATTCAACTCAAGATGGAACGTGAAGCGCTGAAGAAAGAGAAAGATGAGGCCGCCAAGAAACGTCTTGCGGAGCTTGAACAGACTATTGAACGTCTCGACAAAGAGTATTCTGATCTGGAAGAGATCTGGAAAGCGGATAAAGCAACGCTTCAGGGCTCTCAGCAGATTAAAGAGAAGCTTGATCATGCCCGCGTAGAGATGGAGCAGGCACGTCGCGCTGGTGATCTGGCGAAGATGTCTGAGCTGCAGTATGGCCTGATTCCGGAACTGGAAAAACAGCTGCAGGCGGCTGATAGTGAAGATCAGGCTGAAGCGACCACTAAACTGCTTCGTAATAAAGTGAGTGAAGAGGAAGTTGCTGAAGTCGTATCGCGCTGGACGGGTATTCCCGTCAGCAAAATGCTCGAGGGTGAGCGTGAGAAACTACTAAAGATGGAAGATGCGCTGCATGACCGCGTTGTAGGTCAGGCCGAAGCGGTAAGCGCCGTATCTAATGCAGTTCGCCGTTCTCGTGCAGGTCTGGCCGATCCCAACCGTCCAAACGGTAGCTTCTTGTTCCTGGGGCCTACAGGTGTAGGTAAAACCGAGCTGTGTAAGGCGCTAGCCACCTATCTCTTCGATACCGAAGAGGCGATGGTACGTATCGATATGTCTGAGTTTATGGAGAAACACTCCGTGGCTCGTCTGATCGGTGCGCCTCCGGGCTATGTGGGTTACGAAGAGGGTGGTTACCTGACCGAAGCGGTACGCCGTAAACCTTACTCAGTGCTGTTGCTTGATGAGGTTGAGAAAGCGCATCCGGATGTATTCAACATCCTGCTACAGGTGCTCGAAGATGGTCGTCTTACAGATGGACAGGGGCGTACTGTCGACTTCCGCAACACTATCGTAGTTATGACCTCCAATCTGGGCTCAGATCTGATTCAGGGTTACACCGATGATCAGGATTATGACCTGATGAAGAACGCAGTGATGGAGGTAGTGGGCACTCACTTCCGTCCAGAGGTGATCAACCGTATCGATGAGGTTGTGGTATTCCATAGCCTGCGCAAGGATCAGGTGGCCGGCATTGCTAATATCCAGCTTGATCGCCTGCGTTCACGTCTGGCGGAACATGAGTTGAGCCTGACACTGACCGCAACTGCGCTGGATAAGCTGGTCGAAGTTGGTTTTGAACCGATCTACGGCGCAAGACCACTGAAACGTGCCATCCAGCAGTGGATCGAAAACCCGCTGGCGCAGCGACTGTTGGCTGGTGATTTCGCTCCCGGTGCGGAGATTGCAGTGGATGTCGAAAATGGAGTGTTTACTTTTCGATAGGCTCTATGGTGCGCGTAGGTGACCTCGTTCGAGGTCACCTTTACATATCTACTGAACTAGCTTCCAGCGAAGGGTCTCGCCGAATCGCAGCGGGACGATGGTCTGTGAACCGAACGGCATCTCTGCCGGTGCTTCCCAAGGCTCTTTGATGAGTGTGATCGTGTCAGCGTTGCGTGGCAGTCCGTAAAAGTCGGCGCCGTAGTGGCTGGCGAACCCTTCCAGATTCTGCAGTACTCCCAAGTCTTCAAAGATCTCTGCGTAAAGCTCAATTGCTGCATAGGCGCTGTAGCAGCCGGCGCAGCCACAGGCGTTCTCCTTTGCATCCTTGGCATGGGGAGCTGAGTCAGTACCGATAAAGAACTTGGAACTGCCGCTGACGACTGCATCCTGCAGAGCCTGCTGGTGAACGTTACGTTTTAGAATTGGCAAGCAGAACAGGTGAGGGCGGATGCCGCCAACCAGCATATGGTTACGGTTGTAAGCCAGATGCTGAACAGTGATTGTTGCTGCGACATTATCACCCTGAGAATTAACGAACTCGGCCGCATCTTTGGTTGTTATGTGTTCAACAACGATCTTCAGTTTGCTGTGCTTCGCTGCCAGAGGCACCAGAATATCATCCAGGAACGCTTTCTCCCGGTCGAAAATATCAATGTGATTATGTGTGACCTCACCATGAACCAGTAGCGGCATACCTGCTTCGGCTAAGGCTTCGCATACAGCGTCAAGCGTACCAAGATCGGTTACACCAGAGTCGGAGTTAGTTGTCGCGCCTGCAGGGTAAAGTTTTACCGCCGCAACACGCCCTGTAGCTTTTGCCTCGGCAATCATCTCTGGAGTGGTGTTGTCGGTCAGATAGAGTGTCATCAGTGGATCGAACTGACTGCCTTCAGGACGATGTGCCAGAATGCGTTCGCGATAGGCCAGTGCCTGAGCTGCGTTGGTCACAGGGGGCTTTAGGTTAGGCATTACGATAGCGCGTCCCATCTGTTTTGCGGTCGCTGGAACCACGTGCTGGAGTACATCACCGTCGCGTAGGTGAAGGTGCCAGTCATCGGGACGGGTTATAATCAGTTTTTCTGTCATCACTGCTTTTCCTGTAAGACGGTCTGGGCCTGTTAGCCGATCGGTGAATTATATCAGGTTATGGCCGTTGCACTCTCTGTGTCAGGGGGTAAAGTAGGCAGTTCTTTGCACTCCATATCTCAGGATGCTCTATGAAAATCCGTTTTATTCTGTTTCTAGTGCTGGCTGCCGTTATCGCTGGCTGTTCTGCGCCTCCTAAACAGCAGGTTCAGGTTCAGGTCGAGCCGAGCGTGCGGCCTATGTCGCTGGTTCATCAGCCATTGAAAACTTACAGTGATCAACAGATGGCGCTTACACTGTTGAATCACTATCAGACGGGTCCTGCGTATAGTCTGTCTGTTCCTCTGGAACTTAGCGGTTATCAGCCGTCTCAGGCTTTGAGATCTCCTGATCACAGGCAGTGGCTGCAACTGTTTCAGAAGGAGAATCGCTGGGGTTTTGTGAGTGTGGTGACCGGACGAAACCCGATTATGAATGGTTTTGAGCTGACTGACGAAAAGGGGGGGAAGAGTTACGCGCTGGTATTGAAAAATGCCAAGATCTGCCTTGTAGCGGGAGCTGCCCGCGCACCTTTCTGGGGTGGCAGCAGTTGGGTTCATTCTACGGTAAATCCCGGTAAGTTTGAGTGCTCGGGTCAGACGCGTGGCTCTATGTTTACCCCTTATTCCGGTATGCCCGGACGCCTGGGCGTCTACTTTATGTCCGGTGATACGGTGTTATATGAAAACTCGCGAGAGAATATCCTGAATCTGGCTGATTACCTGTCGCACCAGTTCACCCATCTCAGCGTTCCGGTGATCAACTGATGCTTAGTTATCAACACGGTTTTCATGCCGGCAATTTTGCGGATGTGCACAAACATCTGGTGTTGACGCTGATCCTTCAGTCGCTGAACAGAAAGTCGAAGCCCTGGAGTTATCTTGAAACGCATTCAGGCCGGGGGCTATACGAGCTGGATTCGGAGCAGGCGCTCAAGACGGAGGAGTTCCAGCAGGGTATAGCCGCCTTATGGACGGCGGATCCGGGATCGAAGCTGGCGTTCTATCTGGAGCAGGTTCGGGCCGTCAATCCTCATGGTAATCTGGATTGCTATCCCGGTTCCCCCAAAATCGCGGCATTGATGGCTCGCGAAAACGACCAGCTGCATCTGATGGAACTTCATCCTCAGGAGGTTGGCTATCTGAAACGTAACTTCCGCAATCAGCCTCAGGTTGGTGTTCATCAGCGTGATGGATATGAGGGTGTTCTCTCTCTGCTACCCCCCAAACCTAATCGAGGAGTGGTGCTGGTCGACCCCTCATATGAGGTGAAAAGCGAATATCAGCAGGTATCCCAGTTTGTCAGGAAAGCGTTGGCGCTCTGGCCGAATGGCTGTTTTGTTGTCTGGTACCCGTTGTTGCAAGCGGATCGCTGGAAGTCGATGGTTAAACAGTTGACTGATGCGGCGGGTGATCGGGCGGTGCTTGATTCACAAATGACTGTAAGCAAGCCTGAAGAGCGAGGGATGTACGGTTCAGGGATGCTGATTATCAACCCACCCTGGCAGTTGGATCGTCAGCTGGCGGAGCTGGTACCCGAGGCGCTGGGTCAACTGCAGGTGAGTGACCCAGATTCAGCGTTAAGCTGGCTGAGAGAGCCTGCTTAGTAAAGGGCGTTTTCGTCCTTTACTACCTCTTTAAGAAGCTCAAGGAAGAGTTTGTCAGCTTCGCTGTGTTCAATCGGGATACGCACGTTAGTCGTGCTTGCCAATTCATCAGCGATCAACTGGCTGGCGTTTTTTTCATTCATATATTTGCGAGCAATATCTTTGGCTTTGGTGCAGATTTCGGGTTCAGCCAGTACCTTGCGAATAAACAGCAGTAACTCCGCAATCACTTTCTCTTTGTGTTTGATGCTCGATATATCTGACATAAAAGGGTCTCCTTGATCGATAGCTTCACTATAACTGCTGTCACTATGACTCGCTAGTTTCTTCTCCAGAGAGAATCAGCGCTTAACGAAAAGTGCTAAAACTTCATGAAAACTCCGTAATTTCGCATATATGTAACTTGAAGTCGCTTCTGTGCAATGCGAAAATATCGGGCTACCTTATTTGTGCATCCAACCCCGCACTCAAAGGTCTACAGGCTATTTAAAGCATTACCCAGCTGAAGTCTCAGGGCTGTCGGAGAAGAGATCCTTCTCACGATGGTTGCGAGTAGCTATTGCTTTCCGGTCGCTGAAAAGCGATCTGCCCATATATCCGACGTGGCAGAGCAAAGGCTCGAATTTTCAAGCTGAATGTTGCAAAGCAACAACTTTTAGAGGGTAAACAAGTGGAATTACTTTCCGGCGCAGAAATGGTGATACGCGCGCTCCGTGATCAGGGCGTGAAGTATATCTATGGCTATCCTGGCGGTGCACTTTTGCATGTCTATGATGCGCTATTTCAACAGGAAGATGTCCAGCACATTTTGGTGCGCCATGAGCAGGCTGCTACACATATGGCTGATGCTTATGCGCGCGCGACCAATAAGGCCGGCGTGGCGCTGGTCACCTCTGGTCCAGGTGCGACCAATGCGGTGACGGGTATCGCTACAGCCTACACGGACTCCATCCCAATGGTGGTTATTACTGGTCAGGTCATGAGCCATCTGATTGGTGATGATGCTTTCCAGGAGTGCGATATGCTGGGTATCTCACGTCCGATCGTTAAACACAATATCAGTGTTCAGCGTCCTGAGGATATCCCATCGATTATCAAAAAAGCGTTTTATATCGCAGAGTCGGGTCGTCCGGGGCCTGTCGTTATCGATCTTCCTAAGGATATGACAACGCCAACCGAGCGTTATCCTTATGAGTTTCCAAGCTCAGTGAAGATGCGTTCATACAGCCCGATCACTCGCGGTCACAGCGGTCAGATTAAAAAAGCTGTTGATATGCTGCTCGCTGCGAAACGTCCGGTTATTTATGCGGGCGGTGGTGTCATCATGGGTGATGCCAGCGAACAGCTGGTTAAACTGGCACAGACTCTGAACTATCCGGTAACCAATACCCTGATGGGACTCGGTGGTTATCCGGGTACTGATCGTCAGTCTCTCGGTATGCTGGGGATGCATGGTAGCTACGAAGCAAACATGGCGATGCATCACTCTGATCTGATTCTGGCCGTTGGTGCGCGTTTTGACGACCGTGTAACCAATGGTACTGATAAGTTCTGTCCGACAGCGCGTATCGTCCATATTGATATAGATCCTGCGTCTATCTCCAAGACAATCACTGTTGATGTGCCTATCGTCGGTCCAGCCGGTCCTGTTCTTGATGAGATGCTGGATCTGATCGCTAAATCCAAAACCAAGCCGGATACCGATGCGATCACGACTTGGTGGAAGCAGATTGATGAATGGCGTGCGCGTCACGGCGGTCGTTACCTGACGGATGATTCTGACAAGATGAAACCGCAGCAGGTTATCGAGATGCTGTCCAAGGTGACCAATGGTGATGCTTATGTCTGCTCTGACGTAGGTCAGCACCAGATGTTCGCGGCTCAGTACTACAAGTTCAACAAGCCTAATCGTTGGATCAACTCCGGTGGTCTTGGCACTATGGGCTTTGGTCTGCCAGCAGCGATGGGCGTTAAGCTGAACTTCCCTGAGGCAGAGGTTGCCTGTGTGACGGGTGAAGGCTCTATTCAGATGAATATCCAGGAGCTGTCGACCTGTAAGCAGTACGATCTGCCTGTGAAAATCATCAACCTGAACAACCAGTCTCTGGGTATGGTTCGTCAGTGGCAGGATATGAACTACGAGTCACGTCACTCGCAGTCCTATATGAAATCACTGCCTGACTTTATCAAGCTGGTCGAGTCTTATGGCCATGTTGGTATGCGTGTAGAGCGTTATGAGGATCTGGAAGCAGCGATGCGCGAAGCTTTCTCGCTGAAAGATCGTCTGGTGTTTATGGATATCTATGTCGATCCATTTGAACACGTATATCCAATGCAGGTACCACGCGGTTCTATGCGTGATATGTGGCTGAGCAAGACGGAGAGGACTTAAGCATGCGTCATATTATTTCTGTACTGCTCGAAAACGAGCCCGGTGCACTGTCGCGCGTTGTAGGCCTCTTCTCTCAGCGCAATTTCAACATCGAGTCACTGACTGTCGCGCCGACTGAAGATGCAACCCTGTCACGCCTGACCGTTACTACCATCGGTAATGATCGCGTGGTTGAGCAGATCACCAAGCAGCTTAACAAGCTGATTGACGTTGTTAAGGTGGTTGATCTGTCAGAGGGTGAACACATTGAGCGTGAGCTGATGATGATCAAGCTGAAGGCGAACGGCCAGATGCGAGCGGAGATTAAGCGTACCTGCGATATCTTCCGTGGCCAGATCATTGATGTAACGCCTAATGCCTATACCGTCCAATTGGTTGGTGATTCAGCTAAGCTGGATGCGTTCATTGCCGCTCTGGGTACGGCGTCCATTATGGAAGTGGTACGCTCAGGTGTGTCCGGTCTTGCTCGCGGCGAGAAGGTTCTGAGCGTTTAACCCGTAAACGTCAGGATTGTCTTCATCGAATGCTTAGTTTGCATCGATATGTCACGATCTGCAAAGCAGGTCGTGACCCTTTTTCTCTCCATTTTTATCCCCTTGCCTTCCGATTTCTATCTACAAACTTCCTGATTTAAATCTCATTTCGGGTTATCCTCAGGCGAGAATAATTTGCGTCAGAAGAGGTTAGAGTTGGCAGCATCAGCAGTTGATTTCAGTACGTTGCGCGTACTTCTCATTGAGGGGAGTGGTGCAATGCGATCGGCTATCTATTACATGCTGCGCGACTTGGGCGTGACTAAACTGGTGACTCTGAGCGTAGGCCAGCGTGCTATGACGCATCTCGCTGAAGATGAGTTTGATATCGTACTGCTCGGGCATAATGGCCGGGAATCGACCACCGGTATTCAGTTACTTGAAGAGGCCCGTTATCGTGGCTATATGCGACCGACGACTGGCTGGATCTTTATGACCTCCGATGCCTCTCAGGAGGTAATTCTGCATGTGATCGATAGTCGTCCGGATGAACTGCTGACCAAGCCGTTTAGTCGAGAGGAACTGCGTAGAAGACTGGTTCATCTTATCCGGCGTAAGCGTCTGTTACGTGGAATCGATGAGGCGTTGGAGCGTGATGATCAGGACGCAGTACTAACCGCTTGTGACCGAATTGATCGTGATAGTCCCGTCTATGACGAGGCTCAGCTTATTCGTGCGCGTACACTGATTAAGATGGGGCACTCGCGTGAGGCGTTGCAGATGCTCGAACGCAAATACTGGGAAACCCCTGACAAGGAGGTCGGTGCCAGTCTGGCTGAGGCTCTGATGACGCTGGAGCGACATGAAGAAGCGGATGCAACTCTGCAGCAGTTGATTGAAACCTATCCACTGTTTATTCAGGCCTATGATCTGCTTGCGCGAGTTCAGGAAACACAGGGTGATCTGGTTCAGGCGACCGGTACCTTGCATGAGGCGACTCAGAAATCGCCTTTAGGCGTTCCCCGGCAGATGGAATTGGGTCGGGTCGCGACTCAGAGTAGCGAATATGATATCGCCAAATCGGCATTTAAGCGCTCCATTACGCTGGGTAAACATAGCTGTTACCGCTCGCCTGATCCTTTTCTGCGTTTGGCAAACATCTCACGTTTGCAGATGAAAACGGCCGATAAGGAGAGCGTTGTTGAACTGCATAACGAGATTGAATCTGCATTAAAAGATGCTGAGGCGAGTTTCCCCGGTGATTCGGCTCTGAAAGTTAAAACGGCGCTGCTACGCAATCAGATGTATCAGGCGATGGATGATGAAGAGTCTGCGTTGAAAGCGATGAAGGAAGCGGAAGCGCGCAATATGGCGCTTGAACAACCGCTTAATCTTCAGCAGGAATCACATCAGCTCGGCTATGACTCTATACCTGTATTGCAACCGATTAAGGTTGCTAATGTAAAAGAGTCTCAAGGGAAACAGCGTGATCCAGAGATGTCTGCGAAAATTAATCGCCTCGGTATCAAACACTATGTGTCCGGGAAGCGATCGCAGGCGATCCGCTATTTTGGTATGGCGACGGAGTATGATCCATCGAATGTTTCAGCGTTTCTCAATCTGGCGCAGCTGTTTCTTGAATCGAGTCGCGATGAGCCTGAAAAACGGGACGAGCGTCTGCGGATGGTCGATCGCTATCTTAAACTGACTGAGCGTATGCAACTGCCTGCTGATGCAGAGAAACGCCGGGCACAGCTTGAGTTCTATAGGGAAGAGCCGGCCGATGCACTACCCGCCGGCTCTTTGGGTGTGTTGTTGTACTGATGCCCCTTTGTTCTTGTAAACATAGATCTCAAGAAAAGCTTCATCCGCCTCTTCTATCTGAATCAGACGTTCAATCGCGATCTCAGTCAATCTGTTGTCATGAGGCAGCAGCAGAATCGAACGCTTGTTAAACAGATCACGCGACAGCACCATTCCGGGGCGAATCTGTGTGGTTGAGAGCACCTGCTCGTCATCCTGCTCAAACTCAGTATTGAGCAGCGGGATAGCGCGGTTCAGCGCTTCCAGAACCTTGGGGTCGTAGTGATGACCGGCTGCTCGTTCAAGCTCTTCGAAAGCGGAGTAGGATGAGCGTTTACCTTTCTGCAGGACACCATTCATACACTTGATATAGTCTCGTGCAACCGAAAGTATCCGTGCACCCAGCGGGATCTCTTCGTTCGCAAGTTTCTCGGGAAAGCCAGTGCCATCAAAATGTTCAAACTGGTGGCGAATCGCCATTGAAGCTTCATGCAGATGGATCGCGGGTGTCATCGCCTGAGAGGCGAGAATAGCATGGCCTATATAGGTGTCTTTATCCTCATGTTTGAGGTCATACCAGGCGATATCCCGAAAGCGGCTGTTCATAACCAGCAGCCCCAGCTCGCTGAGAATGCCTGCGAGTCGAATCTGGCCAACATGCTCCTTCTCAAGCAGCATCTCCATAGCGATCAATGCGCTGAGTTTTCCGGTGATCAGGGCGGCTTTGCCTGCCTGTGCGCTGGCAAGATTGATCAAGTTATAGAAGATGCGTGTAGTGGAGCGTCGGGCTTCATCAAGGCTGCGGTGAGACTCTTTAAGCTGAGCATAGCTTTTACGCAGCTCATGAGTACGTTCTTTAACCTTCTCTTCCAGAGATGTATTCAGTTCGGTCAGCTCCTGGTTGAGCAACCTGAGCTCCTCGTTCTGGCGCTCAACCTCAGAGCCCAGGCGTTGGTTTTCGCTTTCGAGGCGCTTGCGTTCGAGCTCCTGATGGATCGTGCTGATAAGCTCCTGATTGTCCCAGGGTTTGCGCAGATAGCGGTTAACATGACCCTCGTTAATTGCTGAGGCAAGGAGCTCAAGGTCGGAGTAACCGGTAAGCAGTACCCTGATCGGATCCTGACCGAGTTCAGTAATCTCCCTGAGCAGGTCGGCCCCAGTTTTTACCGGCATACGCATGTCGGTGATGACAATATCGACTGACTGTTGTTTGATGATCTGCATCGCTTCATCAGCAGAGTGTGCGAGTAGTACCTCACCTTCCGTGCGAAGGGTGCGACGCAATGACGTAAGAATTTCCGGTTCGTCATCTACGCAGAGTATTCGTGGTTTCGGGTTCGAATCGCCCATATCGTTTATTTCCGACATTTTAGGGAATTTCCTGCTTTTTTTACTAATATTAGACTACTGATGACGAATGGAAAAACATGACATTTAGGGCCATACTGTGC
>JBFEXW010000046.1:0-11157 GCA_041562495.1 Marinobacterium sp.
AAGCTCAGGTGCTGCGTAAAGTGATGGAACGTAATGAGGGGCCGCTTGCAGATACTGAAGTGGCACGTCTGTTTCGTGAGGTGATGTCGGTGTGTCTGGCACTCGAACAGCCGATGAATGTCGCCTTTCTTGGACCGGAAGCCAGCTTTACTCAGCAGGCTGTGTATAAGCACTTTGGTCATTCTGTGAAGGCGCGGGCCTACGAGTCACTGGAACAGGTGTTTCGGGATGTTGATGCAGGTACGGCTGACTACGGTGTCGTACCGATCGAAAATGCCAGCGATGGTGTTATTGATCACGCTCTGGACCTGTTTCAGCGCTTCTCGCTGAAGATCTGCGGTGAAGTGGAGTTGCGCACCCATCAGCATCTGCTGACCACAGACGAGTCTGATGATTTAATGGCGGTTAAACGTATCTACGCTCACAGTTTTGCGTTTAATAATGCGCATGTCTGGCTGGATCAGAATCTTCCTCAGGTTGAACGGCTAGTTGTCGAATCCAATGCAGAAGCGGCTCGTTGTCTGAAACTGCATACTGAAGGTTCGGCAATGATTGGCAGTGATATTGTCTGTGAGCTTTTCGGTCTGCAGCAACTAGCTAAAAATATCGAAGACCAACCGGACCTTACGACACGTTATTTGGTGATCGGTGATCAGTATGTTGCCCCCTCGGGGCAGGATAAAACCTCAATTCTTGCGATGGCGCATAATCAGCCGGGAGCGCTGGTTGACCTTCTGGAACCGTTTAAGTGTCAACAGATCAGTCTCACCCGTGTTGAAAGCAGAACGCCCAAAAATGGTCGCTGGGATTCTGTTTTCTATATCGATTTTGAAGGGCATTCAGAAGATACTGAAATCAGCCAGCTTCTTGCTGAGCTTGAACAGCAGTCTGTCGAATTAAAATGGTTGGGGTCGTACCCCAAAGCGGTGCTATAAGAAATACACTATATGACAAAGTCTCAGATCTCTCTTGCGGTTCCCGGCGTTCAGCAACTCCATCCCTATCAACCAGGTAAACCGATCGAAGAACTGGAACGAGAGTTGGGGATTACTGGCAGCGTTAAACTGGCTAGTAATGAAAATCCACTTGGTCCTAGTCAGATTGCAATTCAGGCTGCGACTGCGGCGCTCAGTGAAGCAACACTTTATCCTGATGCAAGTGCGTATCGACTGAAGCAGAAAATTAATGAGGTCTATGGTATCTCTCCGGTGTGTCTGACCATCGGTAATGGCTCCAATGACCTGCTGGAGCTGATTGGTCGCGTGTTTCTTCAGCCGGGTGATGAGGTTATGTTCTCCGAGTACGCCTTTATTGTGTACCCGATTGTTACCCAGGCGTGCTGTGCGACAGCTAAGGTTATTCCGGCAAAAGATTACGGACATGACCTTGACGCGATGGCCGCCAGTGTCACTGAAAAAACCAAGCTGGTCTATCTGGCAAACCCGAATAATCCTACGGGGACGCTATTTTCCCAGGTTGAGTTTGAACGCTTTATGGCCGCTGTGTCAGAGCAGACAATCGTTGTGCTTGACGAAGCCTATACAGAATTTCTGGACGCATCGGCAGGAGCGCCTGATGGTCTGGGGTTGGTTGGTCGGTACAGGAACCTGATCGTAACGCGCACCTTCTCCAAAGTCTGGGGATTAGCCGGGCTGCGTATCGGTTTTGCTGCGGCGTCCGCTGAAGTTGCCGATCTGCTGAACAGAGTACGTCAGCCGTTTAACGCTAACGTCGCAGCGCTTGCAGCTGCAGAAGCGGTACTGGATGATCAGGAGTATCTGCAGCGCAGTGTCCAGGTTAATTCGGCGGGGATGGTGCAGTTAATTCAGGGACTTGATCAGCTTGGTCTCGGATACATCCCGAGCTTCGCTAACTTTATCACTGTTGATTGCGGGCAGGCGGCAATGCCTGTTTATGAAAGCTTGCTTAGAGAAGGTGTGATCGTCCGGCCGCTGGGAATCTATAATCTTCCCAATCATCTGCGTGTAACGATAGGCACTGAAGCGGAGAATAAGCGTGTACTGGCCGCCTTTGCTAAGGCATTTAACAGATGAGTTACACGCACCGTACCATACTGGTTGTCGGTCTGGGGCTGATTGGTGGTTCTTTTGCCAAGGCGGTGAAAAAACTGCCAGGTGTGGAACGGGTTTTGGGTTTTGATCTCAGTCGGGAAGAGTGTGAGCTTGCACTGGCACTCGATGTCGTTGATCAGATACCCGATGATCTTGAATCTGCCGTACGCCGGTCTGATCTGGTGATGCTGGCAGTGCCGGTTAAGTCGATAGAACGGGTTCTTGCGCAGATTCAGCCCTGGTTGAAGCCAGATACACTGATTACCGATGTTGGCAGTACCAAATCCAATGTGGTTGCGGCTGCAAAGCGTATATGGTCAGAGCTGCCCGGTGGGTTTGTTCCGGGCCACCCTATAGCTGGAGCAGAGAAGAGCGGTGTATCTGCTGCTGATGCAGAGTTGTTCCATTATCGCAAAGTGATACTTACTCCGCTGGAGTCCAGCGCCGCCGATGCAACCCTGTTACTGGCTCGTCTATGGCAGGGTATCGGCGCTGAAGTATTGCAGATGGACCCGGTTCGTCATGATGAGGTGTTGGCGGCGACCAGTCACCTGCCTCATCTATTGGCTTTCTCTCTGGTTGATACACTGGCTGCAGAGGCTGAAAGCACCGATATATTCCGCTATGCAGCGGGTGGCTTTCGGGACTTTACCCGTATAGCCGCCAGCGACCCTACGATGTGGCATGATGTCTGTTTCGCAAACCGTGAGCAGCTGCTTAATCAGATTGACCGTTTTTCCGAGGGCGTTTCGCGCTTAAGGGACGCGATTGACCAGGGAGATGGTCAGGCATTGCTGGGCATCTTTACGCGAGCAAAGGCTTCCCGTGAGCACTTTTCCCGCATCCTTGAGCGTGTTGGCTATGCTCAGTCAGGAGTGCGTTTGGTCGATACAGTCAATGTAACACCGGCGAAGTCGCTGTCCGGTCATCTGCGTCTGCCAGGCGATCGTTCGATCTCTCATCGGGCGATTATGATTGCGGCGCTTGCGGAAGGCACTACTGATATCGATGGCTTTGTGGAGAGCGAGGACAGTCTCGCAACCATACAGGTGTTTCGCGACCTCGGTGTTGTTATCGAAGGGCCACATCAGGGGCGAGTCCGGGTCTTTGGTGTTGGTCTGAACGGACTGCAGAAGCCTGGATCGGCGCTCTATTTTGGCAACTCGATCACGGCACTCAAAATGCTGACAGGAATGTTGGCAGCTCAGCCTTTTGATACGGAATTGACCGGTGGGGATCAGTTGCTCGAGCAGGATCTGTCCGAGCTGCTTGAACCTTTGCGTCAGATGGGTGCGCAGATTGAGGACACCGACTGTAAGGCTCCGTTGAGTATTCGTGGCGGAGCGCGCTTCCAGAATCTCAGTTATGCACCACAACACTCGAGTGCTCAGATTAAGGCTGCTTTGATCTTTGCAGCGATCTCATCGGGTGTCACGCTGGACCTCTATGAGTCCAACACCACACGTGATCATACGGAAAGATTGCTGACCGATTTTGGTGCACAGATTCAGCGAGATGGGCATCAGTTGCACATCCCTCTGCAGTCGGCTATGAAGGCACATCAACTACAGATACCCGCTGATCTTTCAATTGCGACCGCTTTTGCGCTGGCCGCTACACTGATTCCTGAATCAGCAATTGCCATAGAGCATACGGGGGTTAACCCAACCCGCATGCAGATGATTCGGCTATTGAAGCGGATGGGCGCCAGAATAGAGCCACGTAATCAACTAGACGAAGGGGCAGAGCCGACTGCAGATCTTTTTGTGTATTCCGCTACACTTGCCGGGATAGACTGCACCAGTACTGAGATTGCCGGAACCGGGGATGATCTCCCCCTGTTGTTAGTGGCAATGGCGTTTGCCGAGGGTGATAGTCAACTCTATGCTGTCGATCGCCTACCTCAGAACCAGAAAAAGTTACTTGAACTGACGCTTGAGCAGTTACAGCGTCAGGGCGTTCAGGTCGAGCGTGCCGGGGATGAGATCCTTATCAGGCCCGGTCAGGTATCCAATAATAATAACCTCGATGCGCATCAGCATCCGGCATTGGCAATGGCATGCATCATTGTTGGTTTAATGTCACAAACGGCGATTAAGATTGCGGGCTGTAAAGCGTTAAATCGAGTTTTTCCTGAGTACGAAGAGCAGGCTCGTCGTATCGGTATCAGGGTTTTGAAGGAGAGTTAGGTGGTTGTTGAACAAGCTAATCCAGTCTCGGTTATAACCGTGGATGGCCCCAGTGGATCGGGTAAGGGGACGATCTGTCGTTTGCTCGCACAGCAGTTAGGATGGAGTTTATTAGATAGCGGTGCTCTCTATCGTCTGACGGCGCTTGCGGCGCGTCACCATGGGGTTTCATTGGATGATGTTGAAGCGCTGTCAGATCTTGCTGCGCATCTTGATGTTCGTTTTGTTACCCAGAACGATTCTGATGAGGCGCAGATTCTGCTCGAAGGCGAAGAAGTTACCGCGGCAATTCGTTCTGAAAAGGTTGGAAAAGATGCGTCCCAGGTCGCTGCGATTCCTCAGGTTCGCGACGCTTTATTGAGTCGTCAGCGCGATTTTGCTGAGGCTCCGGGGTTGGTTGCAGATGGGCGGGATATGGGCACTGTAGTGTTTCCTAATGCGGTTTTGAAAATATATCTTGATGCCAGTGCGGAAGAGCGTGCGAAACGTCGTTATAAGCAGTTGATAGATAAGGAAGTGGGTGCTAGCCTTGAAGATATCTTGCGTGATATTAAGGCACGTGACAGCCGGGATATGAATCGACCTGTTGCGCCCCTTAAACCCGCGGGAGATGCGATTCGTCTGGATAGTACGTCGATGAGTATCGATGAGGTGTTGCAGGCGGTATTAGAAGAAGCCCGGCATAAAGGCGTGCGGTAAAGATCCGCTAATTTGAGGTTTACACCATGAGTGAAAGTTTTGCAGACCTGTTTGAAGAGAGTTTGCAGCAGGTTGAAATGACTCCCGGCTCGATCGTTACTGGCACAGTAGTAGGGATCGAAAATGACTTTGTAATTGTAAACGCCGGACTGAAGTCTGATGGTGTGATCTCCGCAGATCAGTTTCGCAATGCCGCAGGCGAGCTTGAGGTCGCGGTCGGCGATGAGGTCAGGGTCGCGCTTGAGATGCTTGAAGATGGTTTTGGCGAAACCAAACTGTCTCGCGAGAAAGCGAAGCGTGCAGAGGCTTGGGGTGTGCTGGAATCGGCCTATGAAAAGGGCGAGTTTGTTACCGGACGTATCAGTGGTCGTGTTCGTGGTGGCCTGACAGTTGATCTGAGCGGTATCAACGCATTTCTTCCGGGGTCGCTGGTTGATATGCGCCCACTCAGAGATACTTCGCACCTAGAGGGGCAGGAACTAGAGTTCAAACTGGTCAAACTTGATCAGCGCAGTAACAATATCGTCGTTTCACGTCGTGCGGTGCTTGAAGAGGCAAATAGCGAAGAGCGTGAGAAGCTTCTGGAAAAAATGGAAGAGGGAATTGTTCTTCCTGGTATCGTCAAAAATCTTACCGATTACGGTGCCTTCGTAGATCTTGGTGGTATCGATGGCCTTCTGCATATCACCGATATCGCCTGGAAACGGGTCAAGCATCCAAGCGAAGTGCTGAATGTTGGTGATGAGATTCAGGTCAAAGTTCTTAAATACGATGCAGACCGCAAGCGTGTTTCTCTGGGTATGAAACAGCTTGAGGAGGATCCGTGGACAGCAATGACCAATCAACTGGCTATAGGATCTAAGGTTAAGGCTCGTGTTACTAATTTGACCGATTACGGTTGCTTTGCTGAGATTGCAGAGGGTGTTGAAGGTCTGGTTCACGTATCAGAGATGGATTGGACTAATCGCAACATCCATCCATCGAAGGTGGTTCAGGTCGGAGATGAGGTCGATGTTAAGATTCTAGATATCGATCAGCAACGTCGTCGTATCTCTCTGGGTATTAAACAGTGTTCAGCTAATCCTTGGGACGAATTTGCAGCTACTCACGCTAAAGGCGATAAGGTAAGCGGAAGTATCCGCTCAATTACAGATTTCGGTATCTTTATCGGGCTTGATGGTGGTATCGACGGTCTGGTTCATCTGTCTGATATCTCTTGGGATGACGCGGGCGAGGAAGCTGTTAAACATTACAGCAAAGGCCAGACGGTTGAAGCCATCGTCCAGTCAGTTGATGCCGAACGTGAACGCATCTCCTTGAGCATCAAACAGCTTGAATCTGACCCGTTCAATGACTATACCGCAGCTAATCCGAAAGGCTCAGTGGTAACCGGTACTGTAAGTGCTGTAGATCCTCGTGCAGCGCAGGTGACACTGGCTGAGGGTCTTGAAGCGGTACTCAAGGTTAGCGAGTTTGCGCGTGAACGCACCGAAGATCTAAGTCAGGAGCTCAATGTTGGTGACAGCGTGGAAGCGGTAATCCTGAGTGTTGATCGCCGTAATCGTGCAATCAATCTATCGATCAAACAGCTTGAAACTCAACAGCAGCAGGATGCGCTCAAAGCAGTTCAGCAGGCGCCTGTAGAGGATAAGGGGCCAACCACAATTGGTGATCTGATCAAGCAGCAGATGGATAAAGACAGCCGTTAAAAACTAATGGAAGAGTAACCGGGCGGTGAGCTTTCGCCGTCCCGGCTCGGCTTCCCATGGAAAAACAGGTAGGCAGGCATGACGAAATCAGAGTTGATAGAGCACCTGATCGATAAACATCCGGAGCTTTCGGTGAGGGATGTCGAACTCGCTGTAAAGATCATGCTTGAACATATGACCGAGTCCCTGTCTCAGGGTGAGCGTATAGAGATACGTGGTTTTGGCAGTTTCTCTCTGCACTACCGGGCTCCGCGTATCGGTCGTAATCCAAAAACCGGTGAGTCTGTTTCACTACCTGCTAAATATGTGCCCCATTTTAAGCCAGGGAAAGAGCTGCGCGAACAGGTTAATGACAGTCTCAAAGATGAACGTTAGCACTGGCGTCAATTAACATCCGGAGATCTCGTGCGGGCTATTAAACTTCTAATCCTTATCCTGGTATCTCTGCTGGTACTATTGGTAGGGGTGCTTTTCACTATTCATAATACAACCAGGGTCGATATTGATTTGATCTGGTTCACCCTCCCTGAGGCGAGTCTGTCTCTATGGCTTGTTGCTTTTTTCGTATTCGGTCTGCTCGTTGGTATTTTACTGACTAGTTTCCGTAACCTTGCTTTGCGTGTCCGACTGAATCAGGCGGGGCGTAAACAGCGTCAGGCTGAGCAGCAGCTCCAGCAGATACAGCAAGGTGCCAAAAACCTCAGCTCCTGATGTCTCAGTCGTTACTTCTATTTCTCCTTCTGGTCACTGCGCTCGGTGCGGGCTGGGGTCTAGGTTCCTGGCAGCAGAGGCGTCGATCCAAAACAGAGCTGGAGCTTTCGGATGCCTATCTCAAAGGTCTTGATCACCTGATTGATGACCGCACAGAGGAGGCGATTGAGTCGTTTATCCAGGCGTTGGATGTAAATTCAGATAACCTGCCTGCCCATATCGCGCTGGCTAAGCTGCTCAGGCGTAAAGGCGACGTTGATCGGGCGATCAGTATCCATGAATCGCTGATGGAGCGCTCTGACCTCAGTGAAACGGATCAACATCGGGTTAAGCTGGCGTTGGCCAGAGATTACTACTCCCTAGGGCTTCTGGATCGTTCAGAGAATACGCTTAGGGAGCTTCTTTCAGAGACTCAGGATCGGTTTATCAAAGAGCCTGCGCTACACTTGCTTGTTCGGCTCTATGAGCAAGAGGGGGAGTGGGCCGAAGCGCTGGAGGTGGCGGATCAGCTTGATCCTGAACAGCGAGCCGGACTGAATACTGAATTGGCACACTATCAGTGTGAGCTCGCAACGCTGGATATCGCTAGGGGAGAACATGAAACTGCCTTGCGTTTGCTTGAAGCAGCACTGTCTCGTGATCCTCAGTGTGTGCGGGCGAATCTTACAATTGGTCGGGTGCTGATGCAGCAGTCACAGTGGCGTTCCGCCATAAGGGCGCTGCAGAAAGTGGCGGAGCAGGATCCTCTTTTTCTACCTGAAACGCTACCGGGTCTGAGACGGGCATATGAATCCTGTGATGATGAGCATGGGTTTTACGCCTATCTCAACAGGCTTAATGAGACAGCACCATCAACTAGTGTGATATTGGCTATCGCCGAGATTAAGCGTGACCGTGAGGGCGTGTTATCCGCCGGACTGTTTATTACTGAAGCGTTGAAGCGGCGCCCCTCAGTGCGGGGCTTTAATCGTCTGATCGATATGCATATAGAGCATGGATCGAGTAGTGCGCGTGAAAGCTTGTTGACACTGCGTGGTTTGACGCAACAGTTAGAGCTGTCAAAACCCGTTTATCGTTGTTCACATTGCGGTTTTTCTGGACGGACTCTGGTTTGGCAATGTCCTTCATGTAAACACTGGGGTAGTATTCGTCCGATTCAGGGTTTGGAGGGAGAATAAGTATGCAGGATTCTAAGCGGATATTGGTGGCACTGGATTATCCAGGTGCTGATGAGGCTGTGGCGATGGCGGGTCAGCTTGATCCGGCAGTCTGTCGTGTAAAGGTGGGTAAAGAGCTTTATACGCGTTGCGGCCCTGATATTCTGGAGCACTTGCATAAGCTGGGGTTTGAGATATTTCTTGATCTTAAATTCCATGATATTCCCAATACCGTCGCAAAAGCCTGCGGCGTCGCTGCTCAGATGGGCGTCTGGATGGTCAATGTTCACGCCAGTGGTGGTCGTCGAATGATGGAAGCGGCGATGGAGTCGGTTATTGCTAACTCCACGGCGAATCTGAGGACTAAGCTGATCGCGGTTACTGTGCTGACCAGTATGGAGCGTTCAGATCTGGCTGAGATCGGGCTGGATATCGAGCCTATTGATCAGGTGAAGCGTCTGGCAAGGCTGACCAGGGATTCTGGACTGGATGGTGTCGTCTGCTCCGCTCAGGAAGCTTCTGTGTTAAATGCTGAACTGGGCCAGTCGTTTCAGTTGGTGACTCCCGGTATTCGTCCTGCTGATGCGCAGGCTGGAGATCAACGCAGAATTATGACCCCAAGAGATGCGATATTGGCTGGCAGTACCTACCTGGTTGTTGGGCGCCCCATTACATCAGCCGCTGATCCGGCGAAAGCTGCGGAAAAGATTCAGTTGGAAGTTGATCAGGCGCTGGCGGATTTGTAAATTCCAGACTGATCTCTATAATTAACGAGCGACCTAAGGATAGGTCGCTTATACAAACTACATGGAGGTAGTCATATGTCTACTCAGACTAATTTCTGTTCAAAAATTTCGAAGATTATTGCCATCGGCTGTATCGGTTTCTCTACGACTTTGTTTGCAGGTACTCCGGTTAATATTAATCAGGCCTCGTCTGTTCAATTGGCTCAGTCTCTGGATGGTATAGGTCCATCAAAAGCGGATGCTATTGTTAGCTATCGTGAAGAAAACGGACCTTTTGTTACAGTTGATGCATTGGTGAATGTGTCGGGGATAGGTGAGGCAACGCTACTAAAAAACCGTGACTTTATTCTGTTGGGAACCGAAGCAGACTCTGAAGCGGAAGTCGCGATGGAATAGCTCTGGTATGGAGGGGTAACGCCCCTCCATCTTGTCTGTCAGAGAATAAAGAACAGAGTGATTGGTATAAAATTCAGGCTGGAGATATTGCCCAACAGAACAACCGATGCGACGGTGTGTGGTTCCATATTATAGCGTTCTGATACCATGAAATTTAGTACTGCAGGAGGCAGTGCAGCGAAGAGTATCAGGTAGGCCGTATGCACTGGTGACAGATTTAGCAACAGGGCGAATGGGATAGCGATAATAATCCCGGTCAGGGGGGATAGAATTGCACCATACATTCCGACTCGCCAGTTTGAAAGATCTACGTCTGTCATTCTGACGCCCAGTGAAAACAGCATCAGCGGTATGGATATCTGGCCAAGCATATCAATGGGCGTTTTAGCCCAAGAGGGGAGTGTCCAGCCTGCCAGGCTCCAGACTACTCCCACGACGGTCGCGATAATCATCGGGTTGGTTGCCAGTGAGCGTAGTCGGGCCTGATCGTTAACTATATATATCCCCAGTGAGAAGTGCAGAAGATTACTGACCAGAAACATGGCAACTGCTGCCGCAAGACCCGCATCGCCAAATGCAAGCAGTGCCAGTGGCAGCCCGAGATTGCCGCAGTTGTTGAACATCATCGGTGGTACGAAGGTCTTCGGTTTTACGCCTAATACTTTACATAGTGGCAGGGTTATTAATCCTGAGCCGAGTACAATCACTACCGAGCCAATCATTAGATCCATATATTCCAGCAGGTCAAAGCTCTTGGCTGCCATAACTGAAAAGATCAGAGCGGGTACAAAAATATCCATGTTCAGCCGATTGGCTACACTCATATTTGATTCGGCTTTGCGGGCATAGAGAAAACCGACAGTCACAATGGCAACCAGTGGGAATACTGTCGAAAAGATACGCTCAAGAAGGAGTATTTGATCTGAGCTGTCAGTCATCGCTAATCCTTGGAAATATGGTTTTTTGGGGGCTGCAGGATACGAGAAAAAAAGAGTGTTATAAACTAGGGTGCTGCAATTAATCCTGATCTACACTCAGCATATAAAAGTTAAGGTTTTGTATTGTGGGTTTTGTCGAAGTGCTAAAAGAGGAACTGGACCGTTCTGGTTACTGTCCGGGGGACCCGCTTCCAAGTGAACGTCAGTTGGCGGCCTCTTATGGTGTCTCTCGTGCGACTGTGCGTAGGGCGCTTAATCATCTTCACGCACTGGGATTGGTTTTTCGTAATGTGAGAAAAGAAGCTGTTGTCGATATTGGTGAACATTCGCCACTGGAAAAGTTGCTTGTGAGCCAGCCTGAGCTACAAAACGATCTTGATAGATTTGGAAAGGCTGTTAGTGAGTACTTACCCTAAGAGGGTTTTTAGATAATCTATATAAGCATCATCTAAAGCAACTGGGGTGCGTAAATTATGCATTTGTAGCTGTTTTTTGGTGCTCTGTAGTAGAGCTACAAATATGGCGCTATTGTTTTAACTT
>JBFEXW010000047.1:0-11145 GCA_041562495.1 Marinobacterium sp.
AAAGAAACTTTTCGGTGCAGGAACTGGCTCTGGCTCTGGCTCTGGCTCTGGCTCTGGCTCTGGCTCTGGCTCTGGCTCTGGCTCTGGCTCTGGCTCTGGCTCTGGCTCTGGCTCTGGCTCTGGCTCTGGCTCTGCAGGAGCCTCCTCGACTTCAGCTTCTGTTGCAACAGGCTGTTCCGGTTCAAGCTCTTGTGCAGCTTTCTCTTCTACCAGTTCAACAACCGCAACATTTTCTACATCTGCCTCAGGTTGAAACTGCTCTTCAACAGCGGCAACAACTTCAGGAACCTCAGTAGGTTCTTCGGCTTTTTCCGGCTCAACCAACTGCTCATCAGCAGTGGCTGGCAGATCCGATTTATCACTTTTCAGGTAGAAATAGATCGCAACAATAACCACAAAAGAGATTGCGCCAGCGATATAGGGGACTATGCCCGGGTCCATACCCTGGCTCTGCATCCAGGTATACAAGGATTCCATCATCAATATATCCAATAGAGCCGCCCAAAGAGACTGAGCGGACAACCGATCTTTTAACTACAGTTATCACCTATTTGTCACAACTGCAGGTTTCTAAAATTTGGTCGGTATCTTAGCATAGCCCTAACTGACTTTAACCTTTAGCTGTTGAGGTAATCCTCTGCTATCAAGCAACCGCCCCCTGTTTAATCGTAAGTATCTGCTCGCTCTGGTCTGGATACTGCCAATTGCTGTGGTTTTTCTGAACTCCGATTACCTGAACGCAAAACGTTGACAAGCTCGAATCGATCAGCACAACAATCGCCTGGCTGCCCAACACCAAAACCGACGGCAGTGAAGCGGCTCTGTTTTTTCCATTAGGATCAGGCATCGAAAATACCAATCGCCAGGCACAGCAGTTTTTCGCCCGTGCGCTGGAGCTGCGTCTGTCACAGCCCGATATCAAACAGCTCACCTCAGAACTAGGCATCACTACCGCTCTTAACCTGACACCCAGCTACCTTAAACTCAGTCTGATGTCAGAGCTGACAGATACAAACTGGATAGCCAGACTAATCGGCGCTCTGCAGCAACCACCGGGGATAGACTGGTCACGCCTTGAACAGGAGGTTAACGCCGAAACCTATGTATTGAACGCGACACCCACCTCAAAACTCTACACCGCTGCAGTCAATCCGCAACCGACTGAACTAACGCCCTGGATCTATCAGGCGGCATTCGCAAACCGCTCGATAATGGTCGTATTTTCCAAGAACAAACCCGTACTCTCCTTGCCGCCGTCATCCACGCCAGCTCATCCATCGTCGGACTCAGGTATCCGTGTTGCTCCGGATCATCTGCAGCTAACCACCCGGGAGTTAACCGGGTCAGAAATTTGGGTCTGGCCGCTGCCCGAGGTTCATTCACTGGAAGATTACCTGTCACAGCAGCTACTCGGGCAGTTAGTAACCCAGCGTCTTGCCGATGCTCCCGACGTACGCTGGACGCAGCAGATCAGCAATAAAGGGGGCATCTCCCTGTTACAGGCCCGGCCGGATCAGGTTGAGGCGGTACATACACACTATTTCGCTGCGCCACTGAGCAATGCTGAGCTTGAAGCTGGAAAGCAGGCTTTTGTTGATCGCTGGGAGCGCTTTACCACGAAAGAACCTCTGGACTGGCCCGCTATCCTGCTGATGAATCAACTTCCTGTTAGCGATCCGAGTGAGACTCTGGCTAGGCTGACAGACCAACATAAGGCTACAATGACGCAACTCTGGCGGACTATTCAGAAATCTGCACCGCGACAGGTTGTACAACGTCCGCTATCCAAAACCGAATAAGCTGAGTCAATGAGCCGCCGAAATTCAAATACCCAACGTAACCCAGCCAAAACCAGCAACGCCTTTGTACGCATCATTGGCGGCGAGTGGCGCAGCCGAAAACTGGAGTTTCCGGAGATTCAGGGACTCCGCCCTACACCAGACCGGGTCAGAGAAACACTATTTAACTGGCTGCAGACAGTCACTCCCGGCGCCCACTGCCTCGACCTGTTCAGTGGTAGCGGCGCATTGGCATTTGAAGCGCTATCCAGAGGCGCATCACAGGCCACACTGGTCGATGCTTCTCCTCAGGTCTGTCGATCACTGAAAACCAACCTGCATGCGCTTAAAGCGCAGAATGCTGAAGTGATAGAGGGTGATGCGGTGCGCTGGCTTGAGAGCCAGCCTGTCGATCAGGCTGCACGTTTCGATCTGGTATTTCTTGACCCGCCGTTCCGGCAGGACCTTGTTAGACTAATTGCCGAACTGCTCGAATCCCGCAACCTTCTGGCACCCAATGCGCTGATCTATGTGGAAACCGAAAAGGAGCTTGGAAACCCTGAACTGCCGGATAACTGGTCGGTTTATCGCGAAAAGAGCGCAGGTCAGGTAAGTTACCGTCTTTACAACCGCCACGAGATACAGGAAAACGGATAATTACTTCTAGTTATATAAATAATATTTTATATAACTTTACATATGTAAATATTTACCTAAAATTTGTCGCCTTGTAGCGTTTCCGTTAACATCCGCCAAGAATTTTGCAAACAACCACTGCGGAGTGCAATTGGACATGAATCGCGTAGCCTATCCCGGCACTTTTGACCCCATTACAAATGGGCACATAGACCTAGTGGAGCGCGCATCCAAACTCTTTGATGAGGTTGTAGTAGCAGTAGCTGAGAGCCCTAAAAAGCGCCCTCTGTTACCTTTAGACCAGCGCGTTGAACTGGCGAAGGAATCTCTGGCACACCTGAAGAATATCAAGGTGGTTGGATTTGACTGCTTGCTTGTTGATCTGATTAGAGAACAGAACGCAAATATCATACTAAGGGGTTTGCGAGCCGTTTCAGACTTTGAGTATGAGTTTCAGTTGGCGAATATGAACCGCCAGCTTGCGCCTGAAGCTGAAAGCCTGTTTCTGACTCCGGCAGAACATCTCTCCTTTATCTCATCTACATTGATAAGAGAGATTGCGTCTTTAGGCGGTGATATCAGAAAGTTTGTTCACCCATCAGTAGACGCTGCACTAAAAGAACGATTTGCTAAAAACTAGGGATATCCCTAACTGAAGAGGTAGCCGCCATGGCATTGATGATTACCGATGAATGCATCAACTGTGATGTTTGTGAGCCGGAATGTCCTAACGAGGCAATCTCTCCGGGTGACGAGATCTATGAGATCGACCCAAACAAGTGCACTGAGTGTGTAGGTCACTACGATACACCTCAGTGTGTTGAGGTTTGTCCGGTCGATTGTATTCCAAAGGATCCGGATCACGTAGAGACCCACGACCAGTTGATGATTAAATATCAGAACCTGACTGCGTAATAATTTAAAGGGCGACTCAGTCGCCCTTTAAATTAGCAAATCACTATATCTGCGGTCTGAGTTCATTCAGACCAAACTCCTGATCCAGACGCTGTCCAACCAGATTATCCCCTGCCAGATGATGAGCATACTGCATATGCAGACAGCGCACCTTATCCCAACTTGAAATACCACCGATACCCACCTGATTAAACATATCGGTAAAGCCTTGAGCTTCAAGACGTAAACGGTCGGATGGATCCATCAGCTTCCAGCGCAGATCGACATAAGCCTGCTGCTGCGCCTGATAGCGCTCACGCAGCGCCCGGTCTTCAGCCAGCTCATCTTCAAAACGCTTGATCCAGCCGGTCATCTCAATCCGCCCTATCTCGCGACTGAGGTCACGGCTACAGAGCCAGTAGAGCGTCGGAAAGGGTTTGTCATTAACCAGCGAGCGCATCTGCAGAACCAGCGGCACACCGGCCTCAGTCTGACATGCGATCGCGGCGATCCCTCTGGGTGCTCGTCCTATCTGCTCGCGTACTATCTCTAACTGTTGATAAGTGGGTTGCATCTGTTAAACCTGTGCATACTGCTCTGCATTGCTGATCCAGCGCTGACAGAGTCGCTGTTGTAATAGGGCATCCTGCTGGTAATATTCTGCGGTCGCATGAACCAGCTCCATCAGATCCGCATCACGCTCCAGATCTGCGATTCGAAACTGCATCATACCGGTCTGCCGGGTACCCAGAACTTCGCCGGGGCCGCGCAGCTCCAGATCCTTCTCAGCGATCCTGAAACCGTCATTGGTTTCCCGCATCACCGAGATACGCTGGCGTCCCTGTAAACTCAGCGGTGCATGATACATCAGAACGCAAAAACTCTCCTGCGAACCTCGCCCTACCCGTCCCCGCAACTGATGAAGCTGGGACAACCCGAGCCGTTCAGGGTTCTCGATCACCATCAAACTGGCATTGGGCACATCGACACCCACTTCAATTACCGTGGTCGCTACCAACAGATCCAACTGATGCTGTTTAAACGCAGCCATCACCTCAGCTTTCTCCTGCGGCTTCAGGCGACCATGTACCAGTCCGATACGCAGTTCAGGCAGAGCCTCCTGCAAAACCTCTGCGGTGGTCTCTGCAGCCTGACACTGAAGCGCTTCGGACTCCTCAATCAATGTGCAGACCCAGTAGGCCTGCCGTCCCTGCAGGCAGTTCTCCTTCACTCGCGCAATCACCTGTTCACGACGGGTATCATCCAGCGCCAGAGTTTTAACCGGTGTTCGCCCCGGAGGTAGTTCGTCTATCACCGAACAATCCAGATCGGCATAGGCGCTCATCGCCAATGTTCTGGGTATAGGCGTAGCCGTCATCACCAGTTGATGGGGCAAGACGCCCAGCTTGCGTCCCTTTTCTCTTAACATCAGTCGCTGATCGACACCAAAGCGGTGCTGCTCATCGATCACGACGACCGCCAGATCCCTGAACTCGACATCATCCTGAAACAGCGCATGCGTACCGACAGCCACCTGAGCGTTGCCCATCGCTATCTCTTCGAGCACCTTTTGCCGCGCCTTTCCTTTCACCTTCCCGGCAAGCCAGGCAACCTCAATCCCCAGCTTCTGCAACCAGCTACAAAAGTTCTGATAGTGCTGTTCGGCGAGTATCTCAGTTGGTGCCATCACCGCCGCCTGACGGCCGTTTTCGATAGCCTGAAGCACAGCAAGAACCGCTATCATCGTCTTTCCGGAGCCCACATCACCCTGTATCAGGCGCAGCATTGGCACTGGTCTGCCCAAATCTCGTGCCACCTCCCGTGCCACCCGGAGCTGTGCGGCCGTCAGCTTGAATGGCAGTTGCTCAAGAAACGGCAGGCTGATGCGACCCGTTGCCTTCAATGCGAGCGCACCGATCTGCTGCGTTTTTACACGCACCTGCCTGAGCGCCAGGTTATGCGCCAGCAACTCTTCAAACGCCAAACGGCGCTGTGCGGGATGAGTGCCTGCAAGCAAGCGCTGCTGATCCGCATCAGTCGGTGGACGGTGAAGATAGTGAAGCGATTCATTGAGTCGCGGGTAGGCATACTTTTGCAGCAGAGAGTCCGGCAGGTACTCAGGCAACAATGACTCACCGAGATCATCCAGCGCCTGCCCGACAAGTGTGCGAACCCTCGGCTGAGTAATCCCCTCCGTCAGCGGATAGATCGGCGTCAGGCTCTGCTCCAGTGGTTTGTTCTGCCCCGGTTTAACGATCTGATACTCAGGATGGATCATCTCCAGCCCTGAAGGTCCGGGGCGCACTTCACCGAAACAGCGTACACGGGCATGGCTCAGCTGTTTCTGCTGCGCTGCACTGAAGTGGAAAAAGCGCAATGTCAGCGTTCCGGTGCCATCCTGCACGCGACAGAGCAAAGCGCGCCGTTTACCAAAACTGATATCGGCCAGTTGCACGTCGGCCTCTATCAGCGCTTCGCTACCCACCTCTAACGCACCTATAGGCGACAGATGAGTACGATCCTGATAACGCAGTGGCAGATGGAAAATCAGATCCTGAAGCGTCTGTATCCCCAGGCGCTCCAGCTTGTTTCCCAGAGCCGCACCGACGCCTTTTAATTCAGTAACCGGTCGCTGTGCAACCGAGGGTAGAGCCATGGACGGTCAGACTTCGTCTGAGCGGTGGCAGTTCTGGATCGCTTCAACCAGCACATCAATCGCCTGAGGTCTGGGGAAACTGGCACGCCAGGCCAGCGCGACCGTTCGCTTGGGCACCGGATCAGAGAAAGGCACCACTGAAACCAGCTTATTCGATGGATTATCCTGAATAGCCGAGCAGGGAAGTACGCTGATCCCCAGACCCGAGGCCACCATCATACGGATCGTTTCCAGCGAACTCCCTTCAGTCACACGGTGCTGATCATGGAATGATTGATTGATCGAAGGACAGGCCTCCAGCACCTGATCACGGAAACAGTGGCCTTCGCCTAACAGCAGCAGGCTCAGCTCATTCAGCTCATTGCTGTCTATCGATTTCTGCTTACTGAGCTCATGATCATTTGGCGTAATCAGACTGAATTTTTCATCATAGAGCGCCCTGGTCAGTACATCCGGTTCATGGAACGGCAGCGCGATGATAATGACGTCCAACTCGCCATTGCGGATCTTCAGACGCAGCGCTTCGGTCAGATTCTCCTCAATATAGAGCGGCATCTGCGGTGCGATGCGCTGCATCTCAGGGATAAGACGCGGAAACAGATAGGGGCCAATAGTATAGATAGCACCCACTCGTAGCGGGCTGGCGAGTTGATCCTTACCCTGCTTGGACAGATCCTTAATTGTCTCCGCCTGCTCCAGAACCTTCTGCGCCTGCTGTACGATCTTCTCACCTATAGGCGTAACCCGGACGGCATTCTTACTGCGCTCAAACAACGCAACACCGAGCTCTTCCTCCAGCTTTTTAACCGCGATCGACAGTGTGGGCTGGCTCACAAAGCAGCGTTCAGCGGCATGACCAAAGTGCTGTTCGCGGGCTAAAGTCACGATGTAGCGAAGTTCTGTAAGCGTCATAACCTATCCTCTGTTACCCTTAGCCTGCGAAAAACAGGGGGCACTCGATGCAGCAAAGCGTTCTTATCGCGGGATGCGGTGATCTGGGTAACACTATCGGTGAGCGCTTGCTCCAGATGCAATATAAAGTTTTTGGCTTGCGTCGTAATATAGACCAGCTATCAAACTCCATCCAGCCAATAGCCTGTGATTTACTGAATAAAGAGTTGATTCCTCGCCTGCCCGCTGTTGATTACATCATTTTCAGCGCTGCCGCCACGTCACGAGATCTGGAAAACTACCGGGAGATCTACGTTAACGCACCCGCTCGGATCCTCTCCGCGCTACCCTCAGCGCCAAAACGGATATTTATGCTCGGCTCAACCGGCGTCTATGCCCAGAACAATGGAGAGCGGATCGATGAAACCTCTGAAACGCAGCCCGACAACCCCTATGGTGAACTGCTGCTGGAAGCGGAGATAAAACTCAGGTCTTTAGCTTATCCAACAACGATTACCCGCTGCTCCGGAATCTATGGTCCGGGACGGGAACATCTGCTTAATCGGGTACGTCGCGGTATCGTTGCAGCTAAATCGCCGATTCACTACAGCAACCGAATACACCGGGATGATGCCGCCCGCTTCCTGGCCCATCTGATTCAGCTTGATAATCAGGGGACAGAGATCGACGATCTGTATCTGGTATCGGATGACCAGCCAACGCCTATCAGTAATATTACCCTTTGGCTGGCAGAGCAGTTAGCGGTACAGATTCAGAGCGAGGAGATGATAAGACGCGGTGGCAGTAAACGAATCTGTAACAGACGTATGCTGTCCACCGGCTTTGAGTTGCGCTACCCAAGCTTTCGCGAGGGGTTCGGCGAACTGCTTAATCTGAAGCCTTAAGCAGTTTCGCCGCCGCCACAGCAAAATAGGTGAGAATGCCATCTGCGCCCGCGCGTTTGAATGCCAGCAGAGACTCCATCATTACAGAGTTCTGATCCAGCCAACCGCGTTCAAAGGCGGCCATATGCATCGCATACTCACCACTCACCTGATAAGCGTAGGTTGGCACCTGCAGCTCATCTTTCACCCGGCGTACAATATCCAGATAGGGCATACCCGGCTTGACCATCACCATATCAGCGCCTTCAGCCAGATCCAGCGCGACCTCATGAAGCGCTTCATCAGAGTTAGCTGGATCCATCTGATAGCTGTACTTATTACCCTTGCCCAAGTTACCAGCCGATCCAACCGCATCACGGAAAGGACCGTAGTAAGCACTTGCATACTTAGCAGAATAGGCAAGAACAAGCGTATTGATATACCCGTTGGCTTCAAGCGCTTCACGAATCGCACCGATACGGCCATCCATCATGTCACTCGGCGCTACCACATCGGCGCCAGCCGCCGCATGGGACAGAGCCTGCTTAACCAGTACATCCGTCGTTTCGGTGTTCAACACATAGCCGTTTTCATCGATGATGCCGTCCTGCCCGTGTGTGGTAAACGGATCCAGTGCCACATCAGTGATAACACCCAGCTCAGGCAAGGCTGCTTTCAGTGCACGCACCGCACGCTGTGCCAGACCTTCCGGGTTATACGCTTCCTCTGCATCCAGCGACTTAACCTCTAAGGGTGTCACAGGGAAGAGCGCTACCGCCGGAATTCCCAACTCCCAGGCTTCGCGGGCTGCTTCGACTAGCAGATCGATACTCAAGCGCTCAACACCTGGCATTGATGGCACCGCTTCACGTGCATTTTCACCCTCAATGACAAACATCGGATAGATAAAGTCGCTCGGGCTAAGCTGGTTTTCACGCATCAGACTGCGCGAGAATTCATTAGCGCGCATACGGCGCATACGTGTTGCAGGGAAAGCTCTCTGGCTTGGATCAAACGCCACGGTAAAACCTCAAATATCTCTGTGTATTAATGGACGACAGTATAACCCTGTTCCGTCTTCAACGAATGCTCTTCTGAATCTTCCCTGATCAGGATGGTGACAACCTGTGCCAGCTTATCGGGCGCATCCCAGGGCAACATATGCCCTTGATTCGGCAGGATCACCAGCTGAGTTGGCTGGACCAGCTTTTGAGCAACCTCTTTGGCATATTCCAGCGACAGCACCTCATCCCGATCGCCCTGAATAATACTCAGCTCAAACGGGTACTCTTTTTTGGTTACGCCGGAACGATGGGTAAACAGATTGGACAGGGTCGCAAGCGGATAATCGAACACCAGACGCTGATCTTCATTAATCAGCTTACCGGCGCGGTGATTACCCAGTAGAAGTTCAAAATCGATAAAACTCTTCAGCGGAACCTTGAGTGTTGGGAAAAACAGCGCGCTATAGGCAGTCCAGGTCCAGCCCATCACATGGAACAGATCTGGCGGGTTTTCGGTTAACAGCAACGTACCGCAGAACACTTTTCCAATCCGCGAATCACGCTCTGCGGCAGCCACGGCGACCAGTGCCCCGATTGAGTATCCATAGATGCTCCAGCTACCGGTGTACTGATCCTGTAACTCTGTGATGACTTCAGCGATCTGCTCGCAGAAAGGCACAACCTGATAGCAGCCTCTGAGACCAGCTGAATAGCCATGCCCTGGAGGATCGATCGCTATAACATTGATACCCTGCTCCCGGATCGCATGCAGCAGTTCGGCATAAAGTTCAACATAGGTGCCGATACCGGGCAGAAAGATCAGGTTCGGAGACTCAGGCGAACTCAGGTAGATCTCCACATGCAGTTCTTCGTTCAACCGCCAGCAGCTTCGCTCCTGCAGAATTCTATCAATCCCCAGACCTGCCCGAAGCCTTAGCTGCTCCGGCGACTGGTCAGGTTCTACCTGCTTCCACTTAACACTCACATATTCACCGCTGGCACTGAGGACAAAAAACCGTAGAGCGCTGGGACATACGCACCTCTTTCAGAGTCGTACCGCAGCTTACACAAGGCTCTCCGGCACGACCGTATACCTGTAACTCCTGAACGAAATATCCGGGTTTACCATCACTGGTGAGAAAGTCCTTCAGGGTTGTTCCGCCCTTCTCTATCGCCTGAGCCAAAACCACTTTAATAGCGGCAACCAGACGCTCCAGCCTGGCCTTGGAGATCCGGCCTGCCGCCCGCCTTGGGTCTATACCCGAACGAAAAAGTGCTTCGTTCGCATAGATATTACCGACACCGACCACCACGCCCGAAGTCATAATCAGTTGTTTGATCGCCAGTGACCGCCCCTTACACTGAGCGACCAGATACGCCGTATTAAACTCATCTTGCAGAGGCTCAGGCCCAAGACTGGCAAGCAGCTTGTGTACCTCGCCTCTGGGTTGCCAGAGTACTGCGCCAAAACGCCGGGGATCAGTTAAGCGCAGCAACTTTCCGCTGGCCAGCTCTATATCCAGATGATCATGTTTTCCGGGTACAGCTCCCTGATCAAGAATTCGCAGGCTACCCGACATCCCGAGATGAAGCAGAATTGAGCCTTCGATAAGATCGATAAGTAGATACTTTCCGCGTCGACGTACAGATTCGATCTGCCGCCCCTGTGCCAATGAAGGGAGATCCGCCGGTATCGGCCAGCGCATACGGTGTTCGCGTACCACAACGAGGGTAATCGTTGTGCCTGTAAGGTGAGGCTCTATGCCCCGTCGGGATGTTTCGACTTCTGGTAACTCTGGCATCGCTATATCTACTCGGCAACCGACGCACAAATCAGGATCTGACTTTTAATGACACCTGGGTGAGATAAACCCCGGCCACAGCAACCAGAATACCTACCATGCCCAGAGGCGCGATCTTTTCGTCAAACAGCAACCAGGCCTCCAGTGCGGTTGCTGGCGGGACCAAGTAAAAATAACTCGCCACCTTGGCGGACTCCCCCTCCCGAATCATCAGCAACAGCAGCAGGATCGCGGTAACCGACAGACCAAACACGAGCCACAACAGCGCACCGATCAGATTGGGATCCCAGATAATCTCACGCGATTCAAACGACCAGGTGAGCATACCCATCCAGAGCGCAGTGGCGATATACTGGATAAATGAAGCGGTTAGCAGATCTGTACCCCCACCAAAGCGCTTCTGATACAGCGTACCAACCGATATCGCAACCAGCGCGACCAGCGCTGACACAATCGCGCCAGGATGTACCGTAAAACTCTTACTAACCAGACCTGAACCCAGCACCAGGACAATACCCAGCAGGCCAAGGGAGAGACCTATCCACCCTTTACGGTTGATCCGCTGGTCAAACCAGAAGATCGACAGGAATGCAGTTAACA
>JBFEXW010000048.1:0-11116 GCA_041562495.1 Marinobacterium sp.
AAAAAAGCCGGCTTTATGCCGGCTTTTTTGTCCAAAAATAAAAGAGAATATCTATGCGATTTCTACTACCACTTATTCTTCTGTTATCCAGCACTCTCAGCTTTGCGAGTGATTACCCACCCCAAAAAGTGGTGTACCACATCAACTACGGTGACACATCCCGCTTCCTGCACACTTTGACTAATATGGCTAACCACATCGAAGCGGTTGGTGAAGATAAGATTGATATCAAAGCGGTAGTGCACGGTGAATCCATAGAGCTATTTATGAACGCAACAGAGGATCAGGAGCTGGCGATCGCCATCGATTCTGCACGCTTTAACGGCGTACAGTTCATCATCTGCGGAAACTCGCTATCAGGTTATCAAATAACCTCCGATGATCTTTATGATGTAAACCCGGAGGATGTGGTACAGGCCGGACTACCTGAGATTGTCAGACTACAGCAACAGGGCTATATATACGTTCGTCCCTGAACCCAGATACAAAAAGAGCGCCAAACCAGGCGCTCTTTTTCGTTCGAGAGATCAGGTTCCTAACCCACCCACTTTCTCGCATTTCTGAACATCCTGATCCAGGCTGCATCTTCAGACCAGGTATCCGGTGCCCAAGAGTTCTGAACCTTACGGAATACACGCTCAGGGTGAGGCATCATAATCGTAACGCGGCCATCTGAGGTTGTTACCCCGGTAATGCCTGCTGGTGATCCGTTCGGGTTTGCCGGATACCGTTCGGTCATCTGACCATAGTTATCAACATAACGTAGCGCTACTGAACCAGACGTTTCCAGCGCAGATTGATGAGACGCATCCGCAAACTCAGCACGGCCTTCACCATGAGCTACCGCAATCGGCATTCTGGAGCCTACCATACCGTCAAGGAAGATTGAGTTAGATTTCTGAACCTCAACCATCGCAACACGCGCTTCGAACTGCTCAGAGTTATTGCGTACAAAGTGCGGCCAGAGATCAGCACCGGGAATCAGCTCATGAAGATTGGAAAGCATCTGACAACCATTACAGATACCCAGTGCAAAACTGTCCTGACGCCCAAAGAACGCCGCGAACTGGTCCCGAGCCCGGGTATTGAACAGCGCTGATTTCGCCCAGCCTTCACCGGCTCCCAAGACATCACCGTAGGAGAAGCCGCCACAGGCAACCAGTCCTTTAAACCGGTCCAGCTCAACCCGACCAGAGAGAATATCACTCATATGAACGTCAACAGCTGCGAAGCCAGCCCGATCAAAGGCTGCGGCCATCTCGATCTGACCATTCACGCCCTGCTCTCGCAGTACAGCGATCTCAGGACGCACTCCAGTGCTGATATAAGGAGCAGCTACATCTTCGTTTACATCAAAGCTCAAATCCACATGCAAGCCAGGATCTTCAGCATCCAGCAAAGCATCAAACTCCTGCTGTGCACATTCAGAGTTATCACGCATCGCCTGAATACGATACGAGGTTTCTGCCCAGCAACGCTGCAATTCGATACGTGAAGCGGAGTAGATCTCTTCGTCATCAAAACTCAGTGTCAGCAGGTTATCCGGATTTGGTGAACCGATCGCCTGTGTTAAATCACCGAGCCCGGCAGCGGACAATTCAGTCAGAACCCGCTCAGTATGCTCACGACGCACCTGAATAACAGCACCCAGCTCTTCAGCGAAAAGCGCTGAAACAACTTCAGAGGCATCTGAAGCCAACAGATCCAGGCTTATATCCACACCGGTATGACCAGCAAATGCCATCTCAGCAACAGTTGCCAGCAAGCCACCATCAGAGCGGTCATGGTAGGCAAGCAGCAAGCCCTGCGCGTTTAGCTCCTGAATGGCAGCAAAGAAGGTCGCGAACTGCTCAGCATCATCCAGATCAGGAACGCTTGCGCCTACCTGATTATAGACCTGCGCCAGAGCCGACAGACCGATACGATTTCTGCCTGCACCAAGATCGATCAGGATCAGATCTGTTTCCCCCAGATCGGTACGTAGCTGAGGTGTTAGTACGCTACGCACATCGGTAACTGGCGCAAAACCAGAGATCACCAGCGACATAGGAGCCGTTACACTCTTGGACTGATCACCATCCTGCCAGACAGTGCGCATCGACATTGAATCCTTACCAACCGGAATAGTGATTCCCAGCGCCGGACAAAGCTCCATACCAACCGCTTTAACTGTGTCGTACAGCTTTTCGTCTTCACCGGGATGACCTGCTGCACACATCCAGTTTGCGGACAGCTTCACATCATTCAGCGCAGCGATCGGTGTACCTGCCAGGTTAGTCAGGGTTTCACCAATAGCCATGCGACCTGATGCGGGTGCATCAACCAAAGCCAGCGGAGTACGTTCTCCCATCGCCATCGCTTCACCGGTATAGGCTTCAAAACCTGAAGTCGTTACCGCGCAGTCAGCAACAGGCACCTGCCAGGGTCCAACCATCTGATCACGCACAACCTGACCGGTAATCGAACGGTCTCCGATAGTGATCAGGAAGGACTTAGAGGCAACTGCCGGGAGTTTAAGTACACGCTGCACAGCGTCAGCCAGATCAATCGCGCTAGTATCAAACTCAGCTACGTCATAGCCGATACGCTCAACGGAACGATGCATCTTCGGCGGTTTACCAAAGAGAATACTCATCGGCAGATCAACAGGTTTCGCATCGAAGTGCTGATCATTAAGCGTCAGGTGCAACTCGTCTGTTGCTTCACCTACAATCGCATAAGGGCAACGCTCGCGATGACAGATCTCTTCAAACTTCGCCAGATCTTCAGGCGAAACAGCCATCACGTAGCGCTCCTGGGCTTCGTTACACCAGATCTCCAATGGAGCCATGCCAGGCTCATCGTTATTCACCTTGCGAAGCTCAAAGTTACCGCCACGACCGCCATCTTTAACCAGTTCAGGGAATGCGTTAGACAGGCCACCCGCACCCACGTCATGGATAAATGCGATCGGGTTAGCATCACCCAACTGCCAGCACTGGTCGATAACCTCCTGACAACGACGCTCCATCTCAGGATTGCCTCGCTGCACAGATGCGAAATCGAGATCCGCAGAGGAGCTGCCGGAAGCCATAGACGATGCAGCACCACCACCAAGCCCAATCAGCATTGCTGGACCACCGAGGCAGATCAGTTTGGCGCCGACCTTGATCTCGCCCTTCTCAACATGATCCGCGCGGATATTACCCATACCACCAGCAAGCATGATCGGCTTGTGATAACCACGCACCTCTTCGCCATTAGCACCGTTTACCGGCTGCTCGAAGGTACGGAAGTAACCATTCAGGTTAGGACGGCCAAATTCGTTATTAAACGCCGCACCACCGATAGGCCCTTCAATCATAATATCCAGCGGTGAAACGATACGCTCCGGCTTGCCGTACTTAGACTCCCAAGGCTGCTCAAAGCCGGGAATATTCAGATCAGATACGGTGAAACCGGTCAGACCCGCTTTAGGTTTTGCGCCACGACCGGTAGCACCCTCATCGCGGATCTCACCACCTGACCCTGTCGCCGCACCAGAAAAAGGTGCAATCGCTGTTGGATGGTTATGCGTCTCCACCTTCATCAGGATATGGATCGCTTCCTCATTAAAACCATAGGTTTTGCTATCAGGATTCGGGAAGAAGCGCTTCTCGGTAGAGCCTTCGATAACAGCAGCGTTATCCTTATAGGCCGACAACACGCGATCACCCGCAACTTCAAAGGTGTTTTTAATCATTGCAAACAGTGATTTCTGCTGCGCTTCGCCATCAATATCCCAGGACGCATTAAAGATCTTATGACGGCAATGCTCAGAGTTAGCCTGCGCAAACATCATCAGTTCGACATCTACCGGGTTGCGGCCGAGCTCGGTAAAACTGGTGACCAGGTAATCAATCTCATCTTCAGCCAGGGCCAGACCAAGACTCTGGTTGGCTTGTTCAAGCGCAGCTCGCCCACCGCCAAGAATATCGACACGGGTCATTTCACGAGGCTGGTCATGAACAAACAGCTGGGAGGCTGCTTCGAGGTCAGTTAACACCACTTCAACCATACGGTCATACAGCTCTTCTGCTACCGCCTGACGGGAAGTCTCAGTCAACTCTGACGAGCTATGTATATAGTAAGCAACGCCGCGTTCCAGACGCAGTATCTTTTCCAGTCCGCAGTTATGCGCGATATCAGTAGCCTTACTTGACCAGGGAGAGATCGTTCCGGGACGTGGAACAACCAGTAGAAGCTGCCCTTCGACCGCTTCCTGCTGTGCCTTGGGGCCATAGCGTAAAATACGATCAAGCACTGATGCTTCGCTTTCAGTAAGCGCTTGTTCCAGATCGGCAAAATGGATAAATTCCGCGTACAGACCAGAAATCTCTGGTATTTTTGTCTGTATGGCTGTCAAAATTTTATCGTGTCTAAAGGCTGAAAGAGCAGGAGCTCCACGCAGTACGAGCATTTTGAATAGGGCCTCTTGATGATCCTGGTAAACAGGCGATTGGAAAACAGTGAATTTTATCGCAAACTGAGCCGATAAGGGAGGGTTAACCCCTCGAGAATTGGAGATGCCTATTTGTTCATATCGCGACGCACACCTCATCTACGTCAGACGATATATGCGATCGGTATCGCGTTTCTAACCTTTTGGGTAGTTCTGGCCAGCTTCAACAGCAAAACCCAGCTTCAACAGATTAAAGAGCGTGGCGTTCTTAAAGTGGCCACGCTGCGCTCGCCTAACACCTATTATCTTGAAGGGTCTCAGCCGGAGGGGCTTGAGTATCAGCTTGCCAACACCTATGCAGACAGCCTGAATGTAAGACTTCAGATCAGAGTCTATCCTGATTTTGAGCATCTATTCCGCGCACTGGATGACCGGACCGCTCATGTCGTCGCGGCAGGACTTCCCGATATCCCTCCGTGGAATCAGAAATATATAGATTCAGGCAGTTATGCTTTTGACACGCCAGTCGTGATCTACCGTCAGACTCAGGGTTTCACGCCAGCCAAAACGATTGAAGCGCTCGCCGATAACAGGATCGAACTGGTTGCAAACTCGCCCTCCGAGATCAAAATGAGAACCCTGAGAAAACACACTGCAGGCCTTAGGTGGCACGCAGTTAAAACCAGCAACGAGTTGGATATCCTGACTCGATTGCAGAACCGTGAAATAGATTATGCGATTGTCTCGCAACGACTCTGGAAAAATTATGCCAGCTACCACCCGGAACTAAGACGCGCCTTCAATCTCGAGCAGCCGCAACCTCTTACCTGGTTCACACGTAACCATATCGATTCCAGTCTGGAAGACTCACTCACTGACTTTTTTAACAAGCATGAAACTCAGCAACTGGTAACGCGACTGATCCAAGAATCAAAACCACCCAATAATCCACTTAACTACTTTGATACGGTCTCGTTCAGAAATGCCGTGGAAACACGCTATGCACAGTTAAAACCCTATTTTTCACAAGCCGCTGAAGAAACTGGTTTTGACTCAATCCTACTTGCCTCTATCGCCTATCAGGAATCACACTGGAAAGAGCATGCCGTATCTCCCACAGGGGTCAAAGGGATCATGATGCTAACGGAGGGTGCAGCTACAGAAGTTGGTGTAAACGACCGAACCGATCCTCACCAAAGCATTATTGGCGGTGCGAAATACCTGCAGATCATGATGGATAAGATCCCTGAACGGATACCCCCACCTGATAGACTCTGGTTTGCGCTGGCAGCGTACAATATTGGCTATGGACACCTTGAGGATGCGCGAATCCTGACGCAAAAGGGAGGCAAAAATCCCGATCTTTGGAAAGATGTCAGAGAGTTTCTGCCACATCTGGCAGATGAGGCTATCTACCCCGAAACACGCTACGGCTTTGCCCGCGGTGAAGAGCCTGTCACCTATGTGAAAAATGTACGCGCCTACCAGAAGATATTATTGACCGAAGAGAGACTCAGTCAGTTACGCGATCTTAAAATCGACCCGGTTACCGACAGCTAATTAAATTCAGTGCAAACTAACGCTATTTCTTCAGTTTATTCTGCGCTCTGCGCTGCTTAAAAAAATCTGACAATATCTGCGAACATTCCTGCTGAAGCAGCGGTCCTGATACGCCAACTCTATGGTTCAGCCAGGACTGATCGAGAAATGCGCCCTGACTAACTAAGACACCTGCTTTCGGTTCAGTCGTACCATAGATAACACGCTTTATACGGGAATGAATAAGCGCTCCTGCACACATCGAACAGGGCTCCAGCGTCACATAGAGCTCCGCACCGGTCAGGCGATAGTTTCCTATATTTTGCGCCGCATCCCGGATAGCCATAATTTCAGCATGCGCAGTCGGATCGCAACTACTAATTGGATGATTAAATCCCCGACCAATAACCTCACCATTCAGCACGACGACAGCACCCACTGGAACCTCGCCTGAATCCGCTGCCTGTTGAGCCAACTCAAGGGCCTGCTGCATGAAACTGGAATCAATCTCCGTAACCATCAACTATCTCTTTATCTAACCCGCCCATAACGAAAAACGGCCCCCGAAGGAGCCGCTGATAGCCGGTGCCGAATCAGGCTTCCAGATTTAATCTGTAACGCGAGCTGCGCGGTCCCGCTACACGGGTAATCAGATTACACTCTTCCAGCTTTTTAAGTGATTTGAAAAACTGGGAGCGAGAAACTGAACCAGTTTCTATTTCATTTTCAACAAAGCGCTCATAGCTAAGCGTTGCTTCACCCGAATTTTGATCGGCCACTTTCCACAGTGTATTCAAAACCTGACGATCAGAGTCAGTCAATCCATCAACCCCAAGTTCACGAGCGGTTGAATCGATCAGACGGATCAGATCCAGGAAAAAACGTAAACTACTCATGAAATGTACCTTCCTACTGAGATTAATACTTTTTTCAGAACTAATAATAACATCAAAAGCATAATTGTTCCCATCATGTCTCCAAAAACATACCGAAAAGCTAACAGATTAAATCCGCTGTCGGCGTAGAGAGTGGAACGAACCAAGGCATTAATCAGTGATGCAAGAAACGCCAGCACGATGACTATTCTAAACAGATTAACTGAATCAGACTGGCGAATCGGCGGCGCTTCCAGCAACGGATTCTCCCGCAGGTAATTGAACAGCATCAAAGGAATAAAAATACAGGCCGTACTGATAACAGCGTTCGCCAGAGACTCCTCCAGCCCTAAGCCAAACATCTGAAAACCTAGAATATTGGCTACTAATATCGGCAGCAAAGCCTTAGAACCCGCTATTAGCGCGCAAATTACTTTTACCCCATGAGGTAAGTAAAGAAGACTAACAAGGTCGACTAGCCGATCCTGAAAGACCCCAACTTCGAGAGGATAGATCAGGTTGTTTTGAATTAAGATGGCCCCGAAAATCAGACCAAACAGCAGCAACTGATAAAGTGCAAAAGAGTTCAATCTCGAAATACTCTGACTGCCAAACATAAAGACTACCGCCGCCAGGGCAGGAGATCTCTCCACTATCGCTAAAGCCCCGCAAGCTGTCAAACGACTCCACCATATGAAATCGATTATTCGAGCCTAGAACCCTCAACCCAGCTCTAAGAATAAACACTAGATGAATTAACGAATTAAGACTCTGTGGAAAAGCCGCGATTTAGGGACTGGATATATAACGCTGTCCGATCGACACCAAAATAGTTTTCACACCAATCAACAGCATCAGCACCACCAACGTCCCGAATATGTCACCGAACACATAGCGCAAAGCAAGTGAGTGAATTCCTATCTCGACGTGCCAGCTGGCCATCGCCAAAGCGTTGATCAGCGCAGCAGCAAAGGCATAAACCAAGACACTTCTGAACAGATTGATTCCCTTTAAGTACTGAGATAATACAGGCAGGAACAACGGGCGTTCAGTCAGGTAGTTAAACAGAATAAGCGGTATCAATATAGCGAGCACACTAACGCTACTGGTAAACAGCATATAACCAGTATCCATACCCATCAGCGTATAGATCAGCAGATGAGCCAGAATCATTGGAGCCAGTGCCTGCACACCGACAAACGCTATCGCTACAACCTTAACTCCCTGCGGCAGATAGACCAGACTGGCATACTGTGCTGCGGTCTCTTGCGACAACCAGAATTCAACCGGCAGCACGACGTAGTACTGGAGAAAGAAACTCGTCATCAGAGCCATAAACAGAATCAGTTGCAGCCGCAGATTTGGCAAGCTCTTTCTCCCAAGAAATCAGATGATCCAACCTTCAAAATACCCTCTAACCAAAGACGGGATAGCCTAACTTTAAATGGATCAGAGCGATTCCACCATAAGCTAAAAGCGTAGCCAGCAGCGCCAGCGCCTCTTTCACTTTGGTTGATTGAATCTGTACGTTAGAAATACCCTCCTGCCGCTTGATAAGAATGACTGAAACAACAGCCCAGGCCAGCAAACCACCGAAAAGCACGAAGGAGGCAAGATCACCATTAACCAACAGATGAGCCAACGCCCAGACCTTAACTGCCGTAAGCTGAGGATTTCTGATTTTGCGTCTTAGCGCTGTGGCGACTAACGAGATCACCATCAGATACACGGCAAATAGCATCAACAGATTGTTGATCCCGGCAAGCGCAGGATTTCGCCCCCAATAGAATATGTTCTCGACGCTTGAATAACCCGTAACCATCATCCAGACAGATAGCAGAACGGCAATGGCAACCAGTCCCTTACCTGCCATCCCGAGAGAGGCCCGAATCCGAGGCGCTATACGCTTAAATAGGTGGGCAAAGCTCCACAGCAATACACCGGCTACCAATAATGTCATTAGCTAAGTTCTCCTGAGTAAACTTCGTTTACAGTTCGAGAATCCTTCTGATTACCGAATTAACCGGACAACTTCAGAAAGGCAGGTCGCCAGCTTAGCCTGCTATGGAGAGAATTTAAAGAAAGAAGGGAGGAACAGTGCTTTGCATCAATCTGCAGATGCAAAGCACAGAATTTACAACGCTGTGAATAACTCTGTTATTCCCACTCGATTGTTGCAGGTGGTTTCGACGACACGTCGTAAGTAACACGAGAAACGGCAGAGATCTCGTTGATGACTCGACTGGAAACAGTTTCAAGCAGCTCATACGGGAGATGGGCCCAGCGCGCTGTCATAAAGTCGATCGTTTCTACCGCACGCAGCGCGATCACATACTCATAACGACGCGCATCACCCACAACACCGACTGATTTGACTGGCAGGAATACCGCAAACGCCTGACTGGTTTTATGATACCAATCGGCCTTGTGAAGCTCTTCAATAAAGATCGCATCAGCTTCACGCAGAATATCAGCATACTCTTTCTTAACTTCACCCAAAATACGTACACCCAGCCCCGGACCTGGGAACGGGTGGCGATATACCATGTCGTAAGGGAGGCCCAGTTCCAGACCGATCTTGCGCACCTCATCCTTGAACAGCTCACGCAGCGGTTCAACCAGCTCAAATGCCATATCTTCCGGCAGACCACCTACGTTGTGGTGCGACTTAATGACATGAGCCTTACCAGTCTTTGATGCAGCCGACTCAATAACATCAGGATAGATAGTCCCCTGAGCCAGGAAGTTACACTCGGTAAGCCTAGCTGCTTCTTCATCAAACACCTCGATGAAGGTATTACCGATAATCTTGCGCTTCTTCTCTGGATCAGCTTCACCAACCAGGCGCCCCAGAAACAGCTCTTCAGAATCGGCACGAATGACCCGAACGCCCATATTCTTGGCGAACATATCCATGACCTGATTGCCTTCGTTCTTACGCAGAAGGCCATTATCTACAAATACACAGGTCAGCTGATCACCGATCGCCTTATGCAGTAGCGCTGCGACCACTGAAGAATCGACTCCACCGGACAGACCAAGCAGCACCTTACTGCTACCGACCTGAGACTGAACGCGCTCAATCAGATCTTTAATAATATTTTCCGGCGTCCAAAGCGCTTCAGTTTCGCTGATTTCACGAACAAAGCGTTCCAGAATACGTAAACCCTGTTTGGTATGGGTAACCTCAGGGTGAAACTGAACACCAAATAACTGGCGACGAGGATCACACATTGCAGCTACAGGAGCGGACTCGGTACTTGCGATACAGTGGAAGCCCTCGGGCATCTCTACCACTTTATCCCCATGACTCATCCACACATCCAGAGACATCACACCATTATTAGCGATGTGATCCTCGATACCCTCCAGCAGTCGGCTTGGGCTGTCAGACAAACGTACACGTGCATAACCAAACTCACGCTGATCAGAACTCGCGACCTTACCGCCAAGCTGCTCTGCCATCGTTTGCATGCCATAACAGATGCCCAGCACAGGAACACCCATCTCAAAAACGCAGGCCGGCGCACGTGGTGAATCAAGCTCAGTCACCGATTCAGGTCCGCCCGCCAGAATAATCCCTTTAGGCGCAAACTCCCGGATATCCGCTTCATCCATATCCCAGGCATGAATCTCGGAATAAACACCGATTTCGCGTACACGTCGCGCAATCAACTGCGTATATTGAGATCCAAAATCAAGAATCAGAATGCGTTGTGAATGAATGTCTAAGCTCATTTCAGTGACTCCACCGAACGGGGTTTAGCTTGCCCCAAAATAAAAAATGGGGCGGCCAAACCGCCCCACTCCAATAATCTAAGCGCTGCGAGCTTAACCAACTCGATAGTTAGGCGCTTCCTTAGTAATGCTGACATCGTGAACGTGGCTTTCGCTCATGCCGGCATTAGTAATACGTACAAATTTTGGTTTGGTACGCATCTCATCAATATTTGCCGATCCGGTATAACCCATTGATGCTCTGAGACCACCCATCAACTGGTGCACTACGCCTGCCATAGGCCCCTTACAGGGAACACGGCCTTCAATACCTTCAGGCACCAGCTTATCTTCGCCAGCTTTGGCATCCTGGAAGTAACGGTCAGACGAGCCTGTTGAACCCGACATTGCACCCAGAGACCCCATACCACGGTAAGATTTAAAGGCACGTCCCTGGAACAGCTCAACTTCACCCGGAGCCTCATCGGTACCCGCCAGCATAGAACCCACCATTACGGCAGAAGCGCCTGCCGCAATCGCTTTAGCGATATCACCAGAGAAACGC
>JBFEXW010000049.1:0-11012 GCA_041562495.1 Marinobacterium sp.
ACGGCGGCTGGACATTACATATGCGGTCATGCCAAAGAAGGTGAATGCCGTCATGCCCAGTGCGGTCATTACAATCTGGCCACCATTAGGCAGCGCCAGATAGTGATTCAGTATCGGACCCAGTCCAAACCCCATCAGTCCGGTAAACAGAAATGTCAGCGGTAGGGCGGCTGCACTGTTCTGTTTGCGGTTGATGACAAAGATCAGTACAAAACTAAGGATAACGCTTCCAAGGTAAACCATGAAGGGAGGGTTTATCGCCATGGAGATGCCAGCCGTTACTGTGCTGAACAGCATCGTCATAGAGAGCAGCATATAGGTGTTACGAATCACCTTGTTTGTCTCGCGTGAACCAGCCCGGGAGACTGCTTCTACACTGTTATAAGTTGCCATAGTTTCCTCTCGATAATTTGATTTTGCCGATGAACGTCATGAATGTACTTGTGCACAGACAGGATTCATAGGTATCGGCAGTAATGCTTATATTGGATTTTTATCCGGAAAATTCAAGTTATTGTTAGTTTTAAAAAGGATACTGACAGACGGCTGAATTTTTGAGGTATGAAAGAGTTTGTCATTTGAGTGCCAGAGTTCTCCGGAAAAGCTACAATTAGGCCAATACTCAGATATCGGGTTTATCCGGTCACAAATAAGGAATTAGTTCGAATGACTGCAACGGCAGCCCATCCCAGTTTTACATTTATCCGTTCTCAGAAAGTTGCGTCTCTGGGCGTTGAGATGTCGGAATATGAACATCGGGTAACGGGCGCCAAACACTACCATATCAGTAGTGATTATGATGAAAACGTGTTTCTGGTCGCGTTCCGAACTATGCCTCGGGACTCGACAGGTGTTGCTCATATACTCGAACATACAACGCTCTGCGGCAGTGAACGTTATCCAGTACGTGATCCCTTCTTTATGATGACACGGCGTTCGCTGAATACCTTTATGAACGCTTTTACCAGCAGCGACTGGACCGCCTATCCGTTTGCCAGCCAGAACACTAAGGATTTTTACAATCTGCTCGATGTATATCTGGATGCAGTGTTCTTTCCCAGACTGGATCCACTCGACTTCGCGCAGGAGGGGCATCGCGTTGAGTTTGAATCTTCGGGTGATCCGCAGTCCCCGCTGACCTTCAAAGGTGTGGTGTTCAATGAAATGAAAGGTGCGATGAGCTCTACCACCTCAACGCTTTGGCATACCCTGTGTAAGTATCTCTTCCCGACCACCACCTACCACTACAACTCTGGAGGAGAACCGGCTGAGATTCCAAATCTGACCTATCAGCAGCTTAAGGATTTTCACGAGAGTCACTATCACCCGAGTAACGCGATTATCATGACCTTTGGTAATCAGTCCGTCGAGCAGTTGCAGGCTAAGTTCGATACTCAGGCGCTGTCTCGTTTTGACAGGTCGTCTATTGAGTTGTCAGTGCCAGATGAACAGCGTTATTTTTCCCCGGTGAGCGTTGAGGAGGGTTATGCGCTTGATCAGGGTGAGACAGAGGGTAAAACCCACCACGTGATGGCCTGGCTGCTTCCCCGGTCTATCGATCTTAAAGCGGAGCTTCGTGCGCAGCTGCTTTCCCGGGTGCTGCTGGATAATTCCAGCTCGCCGCTCAGGGCACTGCTTGAATCGACTGAGCTGGGCAGCTCACCTTCGCCGCTCTGTGGCGTTGAGGACTCTAATCGCGAAATGAGCTTCATGTGCGGCATCGAGGGCAGTGATCCCGAACATGCGCAGGCATTTGAAACGCTGGTTATTGAGCTGCTGGAGAAGGTCGCGGAGGAGGGAATTCCTCAGGAGCAGCTTGCCGCACAGTTACATCAGCTTGAGCTGCAGCAGCGTGAGATTACCGGCGATCACTACCCGTTTGGAATGTCACTGATACTGGCCTCGCTGTCCAATGCGATTCACCGTGGTGACGCACTTGGAAGCCTGAATATTGATACGGTACTAGAAGAGATTCGGGACGATATTAAAGATCCTCAGTTTATTCCGGGACTGATTCGTGAGTGGCTGCTGGATAATCCGCACCGGGTGCGTCTGACATTGCGCCCGGATACCCAGTTGAGTACACGTAGAGAAGCCTCTGAGGCGTCCAGGCTGGAACAGATCAGAGCTGCACTGACCGACGATGAGCGCCAGTCAGTTATTGATCGGGCTAAAGCGCTGGAAGCGCGTCAGGCGCAGATTGATGATCCGGAGATTCTGCCCAAGGTAACACTGGATGATGTGCAGTCGCATGTTGATTATCCAAAGGGTAAGCAGGTCGGTGATCAGGAAGAGATCACCTGGTATCAGGCCGGTACTAATGGTCTGGTTTATCAGCAGATCGTGTTTGATCTGCCTGAGCTGACGGATCGTGAAAAACAGCTGATGCCGCTTTACAGCCAGTGTCTGACAGAACTGGGTTCGGGTGCGCGCAGCTACAAAGAGCAGCAGGCGCTGGAAAGTGCGGTAAGCGGTGGTATCTCAGCCTATGTCAGTATCAGAGGCTCGGTGGATGATGCCAATCAGTTACGTGGTCTGGCGGTGATATCCGGTAAGGCGCTCCAGCCGAACCATCAGAAGATGTCGGATCTGATGGTAGATATGCTGAGTGAAGCCCGATTTGACGAGATAAGCCGCATTCGTGAACTGATTGCTCAGTCGGTTTCCCGTAAAGAGCAGAGCGTGTCGGGTCAGGGGCATGTGATGGCGATGCTGGCTGCGTGCAGCGGTCTGTCGAGTGGCAGTGCCCTGTCAAACAGGACACGTGGTTTGCCCTCGATCATGTTTGTTCGGGAGATGAAAAAAGCGCTGGAGAGTGATCAGGGGCAGGCAGCGCTGATTGATGAGCTATGTACAATTCACAACAAACTGGTAAGTATGCCGCGTCGTTCGCTATTGATAGGTGAAGCTGATCAGGCGGAAAGCTACCGTGCAAATCTTATCAATTCACTAAAACGTCTGCCTGCAGTAGCCCGGTCATCAGACTTTGTTTCTCAGTCTGAAGCATCTCCTGATGCACAGGTCTGGGTGGTTAATACACAGGTCAATTTCTGTGCCAAGGCGTTTCCGACCGTTACTGTCGGACATCCTGATGCTGCGGCACTTACCGTGGCAGGTGAGCTGTTGAGAAATGCCTATCTGCATCGTGCAATACGTGAGCAGGGTGGTGCCTATGGTGCGGGTGCCAGTCAGGATAGTGGTGAAGGTGTGTTCCGTTTCTTCTCCTATCGTGATCCCCGTAATCTGGAAACACTGGAGGATTTTGATAAATCGGTACACTGGCTGATCACAGGCGAAGCGAGCGAAGCTCAGCTTGAGGAAGCAGTGCTGGGTGTGGTGAGTTCTATTGATAAACCGGGCTCCCCTGCAGGGGAGGCCAAGGCGACCTATCTCAATAATTTCTTTGGTCGGACACCAGAGCAGAGAGATGAGTACAGACGTGCAATACTCAATGTGAAACTGGATGACCTGATAAGAGTGGCTCAGACCTATCTGCAAGATTCATCTGTAGCGAAGGTCGCTATAGTGACTGACGCTAAAGGAGCTGAAAAGCTGCCAGAAAGTTATGCCCGCTATCAGGTTTAACTGAATTGAGTTCCCGGTCTATAGAAGACAACCCGCTGCGCGGCGTGTTGCTGGTTGTTTTCGCGGAAGCGGTACTTATTATCACCGGAATTATTATCCGAACTCTGGGTGAGTCACTGCCGGTGGCGCAAATTGTTTTCTTGCGTAACGCCTTGGGACTGCTGTTTGTCCTGCCTCTGGCGTTTGGTTTTCGCGCCGTCTCACTTAAAACGGAGCGTATTCATCTGCACCTTGGTCGAGCATTGGTCGGCGTCAGTGCGATGGCCTGCCTCTACTACGGCTGGACGCATCTGCCATTGGGTACAGCTGCGCTACTGAAACAGACTGGACCGCTGTTTATGCCGCTGCTGGCGTTGTGGCTTCTTGGAGAGGCTGTGCCTAAGGTGCTGCGCTGGTCGCTACCGGTGGGGTTTGTGGGTGTGGCACTGGTGTTGCAGCCGTCTAATAGTAGTCTGCAGTGGGTGATGCTGATCGGCCTATTGGGTGCAGTGCTGGGTTCGGCCGCTAAAATTTTTGTTCGTAAAATGCGTGATACTGAACCCTCACGTCGTGTGGTGTTCTATTTCTCGCTGTTTGCTGCACTATTCAGCCTCCCTCTGGCTCTGTTTGACTGGCAGTGGCTATCGTTCAATCAGTGGATAGGCGTGTTCGCAATAGGTGGGTTGTCGACACTCGCTCAGCTGTCGATGACACGCGCTTATCATAGTGCTCCGGCCGCTTACCTCGGGCCGTTCACCTATAGTTCAGTTGTGATGGCAACGGTGCTTGGCTGGATGCTCTGGGACGAGACGCTCGATTATCTGACGATTACTGGCATGGTACTCATTCTGTTAGGTGGTGCGATCACTCTGCGTTCAAAATAGAGTCATTAAAAAACCCCGGTAGCTTTCGCTAGCGGGGTTTTTATTGTGTGATCGACTTAAGCGTCGATCATGGCATTCAACGTCGCACTTGGACGCATTACGCTTGCAACAACATCCTGAGGTGCATGGTAGTAGCCCTGCAGATCTGCCGGCTCGCCCTGAACAGCAGAGAGTTCTGCAATGATCTGAGCTTCCTGGCTGGCAAGCTGCTCAGCAACAGGCGCAAAGGTTGTCGCCAGTTCCGCATCATCTTTCTGTGCAGCCAGTTCCTGTGCCCAGTACAGAGCTAGATAGTAGTGGCTGCCACGGTTGTCCAACTCACCGGTACGGCGTGAAGGTGATTTGCCGCGCTCCAGCAGGGAGCCAGTTGCGCGATCCAGTGCCGCGGCAAGAACTTTAGCGCGAGGGTTGTTCTCTTTGATACCCAGTTCTTCAAGAGAAACTGCCAGTGCCAGGAATTCACCGAGAGAATCCCAGCGTAGATGGTTCTCTTCCTGAACCTGCTGTACGTGTTTAGGTGCAGAACCGCCAGCACCTGTTTCATACATGCCACCGCCGGCAAGCATAGGTACTACAGACAGCATCTTGGCTGAGGTGCCCAGTTCCATGATTGGGAACAGGTCGGTCAGGTAGTCTCGCAGTACGTTACCGGTTACAGAGATAGTATCCAGACCGCGGGTCAGGCGTTCGCAGGTGGTACGGATAGCGCGAACATAAGACATGATGCGCAGATCCAGACCTTCGGTATCCTGTTCCTGCAGGTAGAGTTCTACTTTCTTGCGCAGTTCACGGTCGTGAGCACGCTCAGAATCCAGCCAGAATATCGCCGGAGTGTCAGACTGACGTGCACGCGTCACCGCCAGTTTAACCCAGTCGCGGATAGCAGCGTCTTTAGTCTGACAAGCACGCCAGATATCACCTTTCTCAACTTTGTGACCCATCAGTACGGTGCCATCTTCAGCAACGACACGCATGATGCCATCTTCAGTCATCTCGAAAGTCTTATCGTGCGAACCGTACTCTTCAGCTTTCATCGCCATCAGACCTACGTTAGGTACGGTACCCATCGTAGTCGGATCGAATGCGCCGTGAGTTTTGCAGTAGTTGATCATCTCCTGATAGATGGTCGCATAGGTCGACTCAGGCATAACCGCTTTGGTGTCCTTGGTCTTGCCATCTGCGCCCCACATCTGACCTGAGTTACGGATCATTGCAGGCATAGAGGCGTCAACGATAACGTCAGATGGTACGTGCAGGTTGGTGATACCTTTTACAGAGTCAACCATCGCCATCTCTGGACGGTGACGTGCCGCTTCGTGGATATCGTGCAGAATCTCTTCACGTTTTGAGTTAGGCAGGCTTTCGATGCACTCGTAAACGCTGCTTAGACCGTTGTTAGGGTTAACACCGATCTCTTTGAACAGCTCACCCCATTTATCCCAAACCTCTTTGTAGAACACGGTTACTGCATGACCAAAGACGATAGGGTGAGAGACCTTCATCATGGTTGCTTTAACGTGCAGAGACCACATAACACCAGTCTCTTTACAGTCCTGAAGGGTTTCTTCGAAGAATGCGCGCAGCGCTTTAGCGCTCATAAACATTCCGTCGATCACTTCGCCTTTCAGAAGGTTGAGCTCTTTCTTAACAGTGATGTTGCCATCACCACAGATAAACTCGATACGAACCTTGGTATCTTTATCCATAGTGACTGACTGTTCACTGGAGAAGAAGTCGCCACCGTGCATGTAGTCAGCATGTGTACGTGAAGCTTTGCTCCACTTACCCATAGAGTGTGGGTGCTTACGCGCAAAGGCTTTAACAGCTGCCGGCGCACGACGGTCAGAGTTACCCTGGCGCAGTACTGGGTTAACGGCAGAGCCGAGGATTCTTGAGTAACGATCTTTAATTTCGTTCTCTTTGTCATTGCGCGGTTCTGCTGGGTAGTCAGGAACGTGGTAGCCCTGTGACTGCAGCTCTTTGATCGCAGCACGCAGTTGAGGAACAGAAGCAGAGATGTTAGGCAGTTTGATAATGTTTGCGTGGGGATCCTGGGTCATATCGCCCAGTTCAGCCAGACCATCTTTAACCTTCTGCTGTTCGTTCAGGTATTCCGGGAAGGTTGCCAGGATACGGGCAGCCAGTGAAATGTCGCAGAGTTCTACTTCGATATCGGCACTTTTAGTGAACTTGCGGATGATAGGCAAAAAGGATGCTGTAGCGAGCGCTGGAGCTTCATCTGTCAGCGTATAGACGATCTTGCTTGGTTTCTTAGCCATTCTATTCCCCGAATAGTTATGAATCTGGAACCCCTTTTCGAAGCGGTTTTTGACCCCTTCGCTCTTCCTGAGGATCCTGCGGTGATATTTTCGCACGCGGGATTATACTGAGGTACGTGCCTCTTTGATACATCCCGACTAGTGGAGTAAGTCGAATTGACAATATACCAATTCGACCACGTTATATGCCTAAATCGAATAACTAAGGGTTTTGTAGATAAATTCTGAAATTTACTCTGGCTCGTAACCGAGGTTTGGTGCAAGCCAGCGTTCAGCTTCAGTCATCTCCATCCCTTTGCGTCTGGCGTAGTCTTCAACCTGATCTTCGCTGATCTTGGCAACACCAAAATACCTGGCCTCAGGGTGACTGAAGTACCAGCCGCTGACGGCAGCTGTTGGCAGCATCGCATAGCTGTCTGTCAGTTGCATACCAATGTTGTTCTCGACATTGAGCAGCTCCCAGAGCGGGCCTTTCTCGGTGTGATCCGGGCAGGCGGGATAACCGGGAGCGGGGCGAATCCCCTGATACTCTTCACGAATCAGCGCTTCATTATCGAGTAACTCAGCAGCGGCGTATCCCCAGTATTCCTTACGAACCTCGGCGTGCATCATCTCAGCCAGCGCTTCGGCGAGACGGTCTGCCAGTGCTTTTACCATGATGCTGTGGTAGTCATCGTGATCCGCTTCGAACTCTGCCACCATCGCATCTACGCCGATTCCGGTGGTGACAGCGAAAGCGCCGATATGGTCTTTCAGGCCAGTTGATTTGGGAGCAACATAGTCGCTTAAGCAGTGGTTGTAACGTCCTTCGATCTTTTGAGTCTGCTGGCGCAGGTGATGAACGGACAGCAGCAGCTCCGTACGGGTCTCATCGGTATAGAGTTCAATATCGTCGCCAACAGCATTTGCCGGGAACAGGCCGATAACGGCACGCGCTTCCAGCTTTCGGTTGTCGATGATATCACTGAGCATCTGATGGGCATCTTCGTATAACTTGTGTGCATGTTCTCCGACGATCTCATCATCAAGAATCCGCGGGAAGCGTCCGGCAAGCTCCCATGACTGGAAGAAGGGTGTCCAGTCGATATAGTCGACGAGTCGTTTGAGGTCGATATTCTTCAGAACATGAATACCCGGCTTGTCAGGAGCGGGAGGCTGATAGTCGGCCCAGTTAATAGGCTGGGCATTGTCGCGAGCAGCTTCGATTGAGACGCGTCGCTGTTCGGTCTGGCGCGCTTTATGGCGCTCACGGACCGCGTCATACTCCTTTTTGATCTCGGCAACAAAGTTATCACGGCGCTCTTTTGATAACAGAGCGGACGCTACACCTACGGAGCGTGAGGCGTTGGTTACATGAACCACCTGATTGTTCTGATAACCGGGCTCGATTTTGACCGCGGTATGTGCCTTGGAGGTGGTTGCTCCCCCGATAAGTAGCGGGATATTAAAGCCCTGACGCTGCATCTCTTTGGCAACGTGTACCATCTCATCAAGTGACGGTGTAATCAGTCCGGAGAGTCCGATGATATCGGCGTTCTCTTCGCGGGCTGTTTTCAGAATGGTCTCCGCGGACACCATGACACCCAGATCGATAATCTCAAAGTTGTTGCACTGGAGTACCACGCCAACGATATTTTTGCCGATATCGTGAACATCGCCTTTTACCGTTGCCATGACCACTTTGCCGGCAGAGCTGCTGGCGTTGTCGGCCTTATCATCTTCGATAAATGGCATCAGGTAGGCAACCGCTTTCTTCATCACGCGAGCGGACTTAACCACCTGGGGCAGGAACATCTTGCCGGCACCGAAGAGGTCTCCGACGATACCCATACCATCCATCAGTGGGCCTTCTATCACCTGAAGTGGTCGCTCGAACTGGTGACGGCACTCCTCGACATCTTCGTCGATAAAGTCAGCGATACCTTTAACCAGTGCGTGAGACAGGCGTTCATTAACCGGAAGCTCGCGCCAGCTAAGATCCTGACCGCTCGCAGTTGCAGAGCCGTCGCCGCGATATTTCTCGGCAAGCTCCAGCATTCGCTCGGTACCATCTTCGCGGCGGTTAAGTACGATATCTTCGACGTGTTCACGCAGTTCATCGGGCAGGTCGTCGTAGATCGCGAGCTGTCCCGCGTTTACGATCCCCATATCCATCCCCTGTTTTATCGCGTGGTAGAGGAATACACAGTGGATCGCTTCGCGTACCTTGTCGTTGCCGCGGAACGAGAATGAGACGTTGGAGACCCCGCCGGATACCTTGGCGTAAGGCAGGTTCTGTTTGATCCAGCCGGTCGCGTTGATAAAGTCGACGGCATAGTTGTTGTGCTCTTCGATACCAGTTGCGATGGCAAAGATGTTCGGGTCAAAGATGATATCTTCAGGTGGGAAGCCAACCTTGTCGACCAGCACCCGATAGGAGCGTTCGCAGATCTCACTTTTACGCTGGTAGGTATCTGCCTGACCGGTTTCGTCGAAGGCCATTACAACGACAGCAGCACCATAGCGACGAATCAATTTTGCCTGTGCGATGAACTTCTCTTCACCCTCTTTCAGGCTGATTGAGTTAACAACCCCTTTGCCCTGAATTCGCTTCAGTCCCTGTTCCAGAATCTCCCATTTTGAGGAGTCAAGCATGATCGGAACGCGGGAGATATCGGGTTCAGATGCGACCAGGTTGAGAAAACGGATCATCGCAGCTTCGGCGTCCAGCATCCCCTCATCCATGTTGATGTCGATAATCTGAGCGCCGTTTTCAACCTGCTGGCGGGCAACCTCTAGCGCTGTTTCGTAGTCGCCCTCTTTAATCAGACGACGGAAACGGGCAGAACCGGTCACGTTGGTGCGTTCGCCAATGTTAACAAACAGAGTGTCAGCGCCAAGGTTCTGCGGTTCAAGTCCGGCCAGTCGGCATTCGACTGAGATTGTAGGTAGCCTGCGAGGAGGGTGGTTGATAATCCCCTGATGAATTGCGCGGATATGTGCCGGTGTTGTACCACAGCAGCCGCCGACAATATTAACGAACCCTGACTCAACCCATTCTGCTATCTCGTCACGCATCTCTTCGGCGGTTTCATCATATTCGCCAAACGCGTTAGGCAGACCTGCGTTGGGGTGAACGGAAACATGAGTCTGTGCAATTCGGGAGAGTTCAGCAACGTACTGGCGAAGTTCTTTAGGTCCCAAAGCACAGTTGAGACCGATGCTGATTGGATTGGCGTGGCGTACTGAGTTCCAGAAAGCTTCTGTTGTCTGGCCGGACAGCGTACGTCCTGATGCATCGGTAATCGTGCCACTGATCATCAGCGGCATACAAATACCCTGCTCATCAAAGTACTGCTCAACGGCGAAAATTGCGGCCTTAGCGTTAAGTGTATCGAAGATGGTTTCGATCATCAGCAGATCGGCACCACCTTTAACCAGACCATCAATCGATTCCAGATAAGCGTCCACTAGCTCATCAAAGCTTACGTTCCTGAATCCCGGGTCATTCACATCGGGAGAAATAGATGCCGTGCGGTTTGTCGGGCCCAGAACGCCGGCGACAAAACGTGGCCGGTCGGGTGTCTGCTCGGTCATACGGTCGCAGGCGCGACGGGCGATCCGAGCCGATTCGAGGTTTATCTCATACGTCAGAGACTGCATATCATAATCAGCCATCGCGATCGACGTGGCGTTAAACGAGTTGGTCTCAACAATATCGGCACCAGCTTCAAGAAACGCCTGATGAATCGCTTCGATAATTTCGGGTTGCGTCAGAACCAAAAGGTCGTTGTTGCCCTTTACATCGGTATGCCAGTCGGCAAAGCGTTCGCCACGGTAGTCTTTCTCTTCAAGCTTATAGCTCTGAATCATGGTTCCCATTGCACCATCAAGAATATGAATACGCGTATTTAATGCAGCGCTGAGCTGCTGTGATTTATTCGGCATAGTTGTTAGTCCTTACATCTTGGCTAACCAAATTAATATCATAGGGTGTAGTCTGGTAAACATAGTAATTTAGCCAGTTCGAAAACAACAAAAAGGCATGACTCTGCCACGTCTTAGATGGCGCGAGTTCTGGATTGTTTTCGGGGAAATAGTTTTTTGGCTTAGGTGCGTCTGGGCCTTTTTGTACATCGCGCTGATACTCTTTTTGTAAGCTATCTGCGTCATACTCTGGATGACCGGTGATATACACTTGAGAGCCACTTTGATTTTTGATCAAGTAAGCACCCACTTCCTCTGAGCCAGCTAATACAACAAGATCTTCGCGTGCCTTAATACTATCAACATCGATATTACCAAA
>JBFEXW010000050.1:0-10983 GCA_041562495.1 Marinobacterium sp.
AGAGACCTGAGTGTAAACCGCCATAAAATCTAAACTCTCGGGGGTGAAAATCTGAGGTTGGGATGCCGCTAAAATTGTAGTCCGACTATACCTTGTAATTGGTTTGTACGGAACGATTTGTCTATGATGTGCACTCAATGAAAATGAGTCGTGTTATTTACTATGTCTGAAGCTGAAGCAGCCCCTGTTGTACTGGTTGATGGGTCCTCCTATCTCTACCGAGCTTTTTTTGCATCCCAGCAAGCCGATCTCAGAACGGCAGAGGGTAAACCGACAGGGGCGATCAGAGTTGTAACCTCGATGATGCGCAGTCTGTTGAAGTCCTATCCGGACTCTCCGGTTGCAGTGATCTTTGATGCCAAAGGCAAAACCTTTCGAGATGAGATCTATGCTGAGTACAAATCTCATCGTCCGCCGATGCCGGATGACCTGCGGGAGCAGGTGGAGCCGATCCACGAGATTATTAAAGCGATGGGTATCCCGCTGTTTGTCGAGGATGGCGTAGAAGCAGATGATGTTATCGGTACGCTGGCGCGTCAGGCTGAAGCGGCAGACCGGTCGGTGGTGATCTCTACCGGTGATAAGGATATGGCTCAACTGGTTGATGAACGGGTTACGCTGATCAATACCATGAATGACACATTGATGGATCCGCAAGGTGTGCAAGAGAAGTTTGGTATTCCTCCGGAGCTGATTATCGACTTTCTCGCGCTGATGGGGGACAAGGTGGATAACATCCCGGGTGTCCCTGGTGTCGGCGAGAAAACAGCATTAGCTCTGTTACAGGGGATCGGTGGTATCTCTGCACTTTATGAAAATCTGGATAAGATCCAGGAGTTGAGCTTCAGGGGCTCTAAATCGATGGCGGCGAAACTGGAGCAGCATCGCGCTGAGGCGGAACTCTCCTATCTGCTGGCAACCATCAAAACGGATGTGCCGCTACATATCTCGCTGGGCGATATCTGTTTTCCATCACCCGATTCGGAAAAACTGCTTGAGCTTTATAAAGCTTATGAGTTTCGTAGCTGGATGCGTGAACTGGAGGAGGGTGATCAGCCCCTTGCTGAACAGGCCGATACTACTCAGCCCGCTGCACCGGCGGTCGAACGGGAGTATGAGACACTGCTGAGCAAAGAGGCGGTTGAAGCTTGGGTCGCGAAACTCCAGGCGGCTGGGAGCTTCGCCTTTGATACCGAAACAACCAGCCTGAACTATATGGAAGCCAGGCTTGTTGGCTTCTCCTTCAGTTGCGAACCGGGTAAGGCCGCTTATCTACCTCTGGCGCATGATTACGTGGGCGCACCTGTACAGGTCGATTTTGACTGGGCGCTGGCGCAATTTAAGCCGTTGCTGGAAAGTACAACGGTGAAGAAGGTTGGCCAGCACCTGAAATACGATATGAATGTGCTGGCTCGCTATGACATAGAGGTACAGGGGATCGCCAGTGATACCATGCTGGAGTCCTATGTTCTCAACAGCACCGCGACACGTCACGATATGGACAGTCTGGCCAGTTTTTATCTCGACGAAACGACTCAGAGTTTTGAAGATGTGGCCGGTAAAGGTAAGAAGCAGCTTACCTTTAATCAGGTCGATATAGAGACGGCGAGTCATTACGCAGCAGAAGATGCTGATATCACCTGGCGCCTGCATCAGCACCTGAGTGAGCGCTATAACAATGAGCCTGTGCTGAGTACTGTGCTCAATGATATTGAGATACCGCTGATTCCGGTACTGTCGCGAATTGAGCGTAATGGTGCACTTATTGATCCGACCCTTCTGGCGATACAGTCACAGGAGATCGAACTGCGCATAAAAGAGCTGGAAACCGATGCCTATGAAGCGGCAGGAGAGGAGTTTAATCTCGGCTCGCCAAAGCAATTGCAAACCATTCTGTTTGAGAAGCAGGGACTGCCGGTTATCAAGAAAACTCCTAAGGGCGCACCTTCAACCGCAGAAGAGGTCCTGGTTGAGCTGGCTGAAGATTATCCTCTGCCTAAATTGATCCTTGAGCATCGCGGCCTAACCAAGCTGAAATCGACCTATACCGATAAGCTGCCAAGGATGATCGATCCTGCGACCAAGCGGGTACATACCTCCTATCATCAGGCAGTTACTGCGACCGGGCGGCTCTCATCAACAGATCCGAACCTGCAGAATATCCCGGTCAGAACAGCCGAGGGGCGTCGTATCCGTACCGCCTTTATTGCACCGGAGGGGTATAAGCTGGTAGCGGCTGACTACTCACAGATTGAGCTACGTATTATGGCTCACTTGTCGGGTGATCAGGGGCTGGTATCCGCGTTTGCGCAGGGCGAAGATATCCACAGGGCGACGGCTTCAGAGGTGTTTAAAGTCGCTCCGTCAGAGGTATCAGATGATCAGCGTCGCAGCGCCAAAGCGATCAATTTTGGTCTTATCTACGGTATGTCTGCTTTCGGTCTGGCTAAGCAACTGGGAATTTCCCGCGGCGAAGCTCAAACCTATATCGATCACTATTTCGAGACTTATCCGGGCGTAAAACAGTATATGGAGCAGACCCGGGCTGATGCCAAGGATCGCGGCTATGTCGAAACCATTTTCGGTCGTCGTCTCTATCTTCCTGAGATAAATGCGCGTAACCCAATGCGGCGTCAGGGGGCGGAGCGTACCGCGATCAATGCGCCGATGCAGGGTACTGCGGCTGACATCATTAAGCGTGCGATGGTTGCTGTTGATGACTGGCTCAGAGAGTCAGGCTTTGATGCCCGGATGATCATGCAGGTGCACGATGAGCTGGTATTTGAGGTTAACGAAAGCGAAGTGGAAGCGTTCAGTCAGAAAATCCATCAGTTGATGGAGCATGCGGTGCAGTTGCATGTGCCGCTGCTGGTTGAGGTTGGTGTAGGTGATAACTGGGAGCAGGCTCACTAACGGGTCGAGTACAGAGGGTCACCACCTGCGCTGCGCGCAGATGGATTCCTCCGTGTGGGAGCGTTCTCGCTAAAGGACGCAACGTCAATCTGTTGAATAGTTTTCCACAGGAACGTTCTCGTCAGCGGACGCGACCTGTTCAACCTCTTCATCAGCCGGGAGCATCCAACTTGAGATCTGCTCCCGCAGCTGGTCAACTCCCTGTGACTTGAGTGCCGAGAATGTCTGCAGGCTAACCAAGTCGCCGAGTCGCGCTTTCAGCTCCTTTTTAACCTTCAGCAGAGTCGCCTGAGCAGGGCCGCGTTTAAGCTTGTCTGCCTTGGTTAGCAAAATGTGCAGTGGTACCTGAGTCACTTCGCACCACTCGACCATCATCTGATCAAACTCTTTCATCGGGTGGCGGATATCCATCACCAGTACGACTCCGCGCAGACACTCGCGTTGCTGCAGGTAGGCATCCAGATGACGCTGCCAGTGCTCTTTCATCGCTACGGGAACCTTGGCATAACCGTAGCCGGGGAGGTCGACCAGTCGCAGGCCGTCAACATTCAGGCTGAAAAAGTTGATCAACTGAGTTCGGCCCGGCGTCTTTGAGGTTCTTGCCAGACGGGTCTGCTGGGTCAGTGTATTTATCGCGCTGGACTTCCCTGCGTTGGATCGTCCGGCAAACGCAACTTCGGCACCGATATCCTCAGGACATTGTGAGACTTTGGATGCGCTGATAAGAAATTTAGCGCTGTTAAAATGAATTTTTGGCCGGTTTTCGTTCATCTATTGCCCCAAAGTCGGTACTGTTCGTGAAGTAAATCAGTTTTCGTAATCAATTATAAGGTTTATAATGCCCGCAATTTTTGAGTCGTTATTTGTCTAAGCGCTGGGAATCAGTGGGCAAAATAATAGCGATTGAACGGGTAAGTGTGGCAGAAATGTCGGCTTCCTGACACCCATTTCATAGATGATAGTGGAAAGTTTGGCCATGAAAAACGTAGTTATTGGAATGCTGTTAAGCGTAAGTCTGGTCGGTACGGCTCAGGCAGCGGGTGATGCTGCTGCAGGTCAGACCAAAACAGCCGTGTGTGCAGCGTGTCACAGTCCTGACGGAAATAGTGTAACGCCTAATTTTCCTAAGCTTGCCGGTCAGGGCGAGCGTTACCTGCTGAAGCAGTTAGGTGAGATCAAAGCGGGTACCCGTGTAATTCCTGAGATGACAGGTCTGCTGAACAACTTTAACGATCAGGATCTGGCTGATATCGCCGCTTACTTCTCGAGCCAGAAAGCACAGGGTGGTCAGGCTGATCCTGATCTGGCTGCTGCTGGTCAGGAGATCTACCGTTCAGGTGATGCAAGCAAAGGTCTTGCTGCATGTGCCGCTTGTCATGGTCCTGCAGGTGCTGGCATTCAGAGCGCAGGCTATCCTAAGATTGCAGGTCAGCATGCAGCCTATATTGAAATTTCGCTGGCTAAATTTGCCAGTGGCGACCGTAGCAACGATCCTAACGGCATGATGCGCGGTGTTGCAGAAAAGATGAGTGCTCAGGATATCAAAGCAGTTGCACAGTATATTCAGGGTCTGTATGAATAGTTGCGGACGCACTGTCGGTTGACAATTAAGGCAGCACAGGCTGCCTTTTTTATGCCAGAATTTCAGTTGGTATTCAGCGCCTGGTCGTTAACTTACGAAGATAAAGTCGTCCTAAGTGTCAGGTATAAAAATTAGCAGATCGAGAGGTTTTAGAATGATTAAGCAGTTGCTGAAAGCTGTTGGCGTTATTGCATTAACCCTGTCCGCCAGTGCGGCGATGGCGCAGGAGTGGGTTGCCGGCCAGCACTATCAGATTATTCAAACTCCTGTACCCACGACGGACAGTTCAAAAATAGAGGTTGTAGAGGCCTTTAGCTATCTCTGTCCGCACTGTAATAACTTTGAGCCGCTGGTTCACGCTTGGGAGCAGGATCTGCCCGACGATGTGCAGTTTGAACGTGTTCCCGCTGTGTTCAGCAAAAGCTGGGATCCGATGGCGCGTGCTTATTACGTAGAGCAGTTGCTGGATGTTACGGATAAGGTCCATCAGCCTCTGTTCGATGCTGTTCATATACAGCGCATGCGATTCAAAGGCGGAGAAGATCTGGCTGATCTGTTTGCAAACTATGGCGTCGATAAAGCCCAGTTTATGAAAGAGTACAACTCCTTTGCTGTAAACATGAAGCTGAAACAGGGTGAATCCCGTCTGCGTGGTTATCGCATTGAAGGTGTTCCGAGTATGATCGTCAATGGCAAGTATCTGGTGAGTGCAACATTGGCGGGTTCACATGAGAATATGCTAGAAGTAGTCGATTATTTGATCGATAAAGAGCGTAACTGATCTATTATGGGTGCTGCGGCGCCCATTTTTGTTTTTGCGCCTTCGGAAATTTTGATGGATAACCTGGAACAGCAGATAACAGATCTTGAAACTGCCTATGATCAGCAGAAACGACTAACCGGTAAGGTTTTGCGTATGCTGATCGGTATGCTTGAAATCGAGAGCCCCGAGGCCTCTGAGGGTTTAAACGATAATAAGGGGGATTCCCTCGCAGACCTTCAGGAGGTCGTGGGCAGTTTAGAGAGTGTTTATCGCAATTTTACTTTAGAGCGAGAGAGGCTGGCGCTGGACCTTCGGGAAAGTGTGCAAAGCTGGATTCGACAACTTCGTAAAGATTGCCCTGATCAGGTAGAGAGGCTGGATGCGCTGGAGTCCGACCTTGCATACTCCTGTGAGAGCCTGTCGTGTTTTTCGACGCTGGTAGTGGCGCTGGTTGATATTCAGCGAACCAGTATCGCTGATGTGACTTACAATCTTTCCTCTCAAGCGCCGGCGCTACCGGGCGAAGCTCTGCTCTCACTGCGCCGTCTGTTGGAACTGTTGCCTCTTAATGATTCAGGTAGAACGAGAGCAGAGCAGCTCTCGGTCAGCTTTGATCAGGATATGTCAGCTCAGCAGTTGGTAGGTTGCCTCGATGAGGTTGTTGGGTTACTTGAAACGCGGGAAAACCAGCGCGCTGATGAAGTGGCCAACTTCCTGTCGTCATTATCTACCCAGTTAGCAAAACTTCAGACAGAGCTGGTTGAGTCGCGACAGGAAAATATAACGCTGGATCGTCAGGAGTCTGATCAAACTCAGCAGATGACTGATGAGTTGAGTGAGATGCACCTAGGATTGTCAAATGCGACTAGCCTTGCTGATCTTAAGCAGACGCTGGCAGCACAGTTGTCTCAGTTGACGGCCCATCTTCGCCGATTTAAAGAGAGTCGTCAGCAGCGTGTTGATCAGATGCAGTCCCGTTATGACAGCCTTGCGCAACAACTTGCGTCTGTTGAATCAGAAGCGAGTGCGGCTCAGGCAGTAATTGAGTCTGAGCGTGAAAAGGCGTTGACCGATCATCTCACCGGGTTGCCCAACAGACGTGCATATGAGCAGCATGTGAAAGCGGAGGGCTATCGGTTTGTTCGTTACGGCACCCATTTCTCAATCGTTGTTATTGATATCGATCACTTCAAGCAGCTAAATGATACCTTAGGGCATCTGGTTGGGGACCGGGCGCTGGTGCTGGTATCGAAGGTGCTGGCGAAGCAGTTGCGCCAGTCTGATATGATGGCGCGCTACGGCGGTGAAGAGTTTGTTGCAGTGCTCGCTAATACCGAGCTCAAGCAGGCAAAGGCCGTTGCCGAGAAATTGAGGGCGGTAATCGAGAAGGCGCCTTTTAAATATTCAGGAAAGCTGGTTGATATTCGCGTCTCGCTGGGTGTTACTCAGATGGCTGACGGGGATACAATAGACAGCCTGTTTGAGCGTGCTGATAAAGCGCTCTACCGAGCCAAGCAAGCGGGGCGTAACCGCGTAGAGGTTGGCTGAGGTTAGCCGCCAACTTTTTATTGCCAACAAGGACCCTAGCGTTAAGTGCAAACTCTCATTCGTCTCCTAAAGATCTATTGGGTTCTGGCGCGTTACCGTCTTGATACATTCTTCGATCATGCAGCGTTGCCGACCTACATCCGCATTCTGATTAAACTCCTGCCCTGGCGACTGGTGTTTCGCGCCAAGGATTCCTCTGCTGTGCGTCTGCGTCTGGCGTTGATTGCGCTGGGACCGGTGTTTATAAAATTTGGACAGACGCTTTCAACCCGCCGAGATCTCCTGCCTGAGGAGCTGGCTAATGAGCTAGCTAAGCTGCAGGATCGTGTTCCGCCATTCGGTGGCAATCAGGCGCGTACCATTATTGAGCATCAGCTTGGAAGTTCAGTTGATGAACTGTTTTTGGAGTTTGACCCTGAACCACTGGCTTCGGCGTCTGTTGCTCAGGTCCATCCGGCCAGACTGAAAAGCGGTGCTGAAGTCGTTGTTAAGGTTATCCGGCCTGGCATCGAACGCGTTATCCGTCAGGATGTCGAGCTCCTTTATGTGATGGCGCGTCTGGTTGAGCGTCTCTGGTCCGAGGGGCGACGTCTGAAGCCTGTAGAGGTGGTCTCTGAATATGAACAGACGATCTTCGATGAGCTTGATCTGCGCAAAGAGGCGGCTAACGGATCGCAGCTACGGCGCAATTTTGAAAACTCTCCAATTCTGTATGTCCCGGAGATTTACTGGGATCTGACCCGTCGCTCAGTACTGGTTATGGAACGCATCAACGGACTACCGGTAGCCAATGTTGAGCAGCTTAAAGCTCAGTGTACTGATATGGAGAAGTTGGCTGAGCGCGGCGTTGAGATATTTTTTACCCAGGTGTTCAGAGATGCCTTTTTCCATGCCGATATGCATCCCGGTAACATATTTGTGTCTAAAAAGGATCCTGCTGATCCGCAATATATTGCGGTCGACTTTGGGATTGTGGGTTCGTTAAGCGACGAGGATCAGAGCTATCTGGCGCGAAACATTCTGGCCTTCTTTAAGCGGGATTACCGTCAGGTGGCTCAGTTGCATATAGATTCAGGATGGGTGCCGCCAAACACCAATGTGCAGGCGTTTGAAACGGCCATTCGAAGTGTCTGTGAGCCGATCTTCGAGAAACCGTTAAAAGATATCTCCTTTGGAATGGTGTTGTTGGGTCTGTTCCAGACGGCGCGCCGCTTCAATATGGAGGTTCAGCCGCAACTGATTCTGCTGCAGAAGACGCTGTTGAATATTGAGGGGCTCGGACGTCAGCTTTATCCGGAGCTTGATCTGTGGAAAACAGGCAAGCCGTTTCTGGAAAATTGGATGCGAGAGCGGATGGGCGTGAAAGCGGTTATTAAAAATATTCGCAATCAGGCACCTGACTGGATTGAAAAACTGCCGCAGCTACCCCAACTTATATACGATAACCTCCAGCAAAACCGTATGGCTGATCATTCCCATCTGAAAAACTGGGAAATGTTACAGAATCGTTGGGCGCAACGCGCAAAACGGACACGTCGGGGACTACTGCTGGCGGCAACACTATTGGGGGCCGGTTTGGCATTAATCCCCAGTGTTAATGAACAGCTGTACAGCGTACCCTGGTATACATGGCCCCTATTAGGCGCTGCCTGGGTTCTGGTTTGGCGTGCCTAAGGGAAAGAGAGAATTAAAAATGGATACTAGCCGGTTAAGCCAGATGATTAAGTGGGATGAAAAAGGGCTCGTTCCTGCTATTGCTCAGGACTATAAAACGGGCGAAGTGTTAATGGTTGCCTGGATGAATGCTGAGTCACTGGCGTTGAGTGTTGCTGAATCCCGAGCGATCTACTGGTCTCGCTCACGGCAAAAACTCTGGCGTAAGGGTGAAGAGTCCGGAAATGTTCAGCATCTGCACTCGGTAAGACTGGATTGTGATGCTGATGTACTGCTGCTGCAGGTCGAGCAGGTCGGGAATGTGGCTTGCCATACCGGTCGTCGCAGCTGTTTTTATCGCGAATATAATCGCCAGACCGGAGACTGGAATACGATCTCCGATGTGCTGCGCGATCCTTCAGAGATGTATCAGAAAACCTAGGTGGTAACATTTTGAGTAATGTGATTGAAGAGTTAGCAAATATACTCGAGTCCCGTAAGTCAGCGGAGCCCGATTCGAGCTACGTTGCCAGCCTGTATGCCAAAGGACTAAATAAAATCCTGGAGAAGGTGGGCGAAGAAGCTTGTGAAACCATTATTGCTGCCAAAGATGCGGAACATAGTGGTAAAGTGGATGACGTTGTGTATGAGACCGCTGACCTCTGGTTTCATTCAATGGTGGCGTTGGCGCAGTTAGGCGCAGAGCCAACCGCGGTATTGGATGAGTTGGCCAGACGTTTTGGATTGTCGGGGCTCGAAGAGAAAGCAAATAGAACGAAATAAGATAGTTTTTAATGCTATATCGTTATATTCTTGTGGCATTAATAAAGCTGATTTAAGGAGAAAAACAATGGGCTTTGGTGGTATCAGTCTTTGGCAGTTGGTGATTGTACTGGGCATTATCATTCTGCTTTTTGGTACTAAGAAACTGCGTAACATTGGTGGTGATCTGGGTTCTGCGGTCAAAGGCTTCAAGAAAGCTATGAATGACGATCAGGCAGATAAAGAAGAACCTCAGAAGAAGATCACTCAGGAAGGCGAGGACGCTGAGTTCAAGAAAGCCGATACTGTGGATGCGAAAACTGAAGAGAAGACTGAGTCTAAGTAAACTCTATGTTTGATATCGGTTTCGCTGAACTTCTGGTTGTCGCAGTGATGGCGCTTGTCGTCCTGGGACCAGAAAAGCTCCCGACTGCGGCCCGTACACTGGGTCTGTGGATTGGTCGCATTCGTCGTTCTCTGGGCTCGATTCAACGAGAGATCTCGGAAGAGCTCAGAGTCGATGAGTTGCGTCGAACGACAGCTGTATCCAAACAGCAGGTAGATAAAGAGTTGAAGGAGATGTCTCAGCCATTCTCCAAGCCTTTTGGCGAAGACTCACCTGCACAGAAGGCAGCACAGGATGCGCCTAAGGCTGAGTTTGATCCTGCGCAGTTCACCAGTGATGAATCGGTGGTGAATAGCTATAAGCAGCCATCTTTAGACGCTGAGTCGGCTACAGTTGATTCTCAGGTGGCAGAAGTGTCGTCTCAGAGTAGTGATAATGCGGGTGTCGAGTCCGTGCAGGAACCTTCCAAGAAATCATGAGCACTCAAGAAAACTCGAACGATAAAGAACAGCCGTTAGTTGCTCACCTTATTGAGCTGCGTCAGCGGGTTATGCGGATCCTGCTGTTCGTGCTGGTGCTGTTCCTGGCGCTGTTTTACTTTGCTAACGATCTATACTCCTATCTTTCGGAACCGCTGACAGCCTTGCTGCCAGAGGGGACGAGCATGATCGCTACCGATGTGACCTCGCCCTTTTTTGCTCCGTTTAAGTTAACGCTGGTGCTGGCGGTATTTATAGGTATTCCGTTTATTTTGCATCAGATATGGGGCTTTATCTCTCCCGGGCTGTATGAAAATGAGAAGCATCTGGCGATTCCGTTGCTGCTTACTTCAATCTTCCTGTTTTATGCAGGAATCGCCTTTGCATACTTCGTAGTGTTCCCTCTGGTATTTGGGTTCTTCACCAGTGTGGGTCCAGAGAACGTTGCGGTTATGACGGATATCAGCAGCTATCTGAATTTCGTACTCAAGCTTTTCTTTGCCTTTGGTATTGTGTTCGAGATACCGATCGCAACGTTGCTGATTATCTGGTCTGGTGTGACAACTGCTGAGAGTCTTGCGGGCAAGCGCGCCTATGTGATTGTTGGCTGCTTCGTTATCGGTATGCTGTTAACGCCTCCGGATATCATTTCGCAGTCGCTGCTGGCGATCCCAATGTGGTTGCTGTTTGAGGTTGGTCTCGTTATGGCACGTATCTTTGTCCGTAAGCAGAATGATGAAGAGTTTGAAGAGGAGTTTGAGTCTGCCCAGGAAGAGGAGCAGCTCAATAAAGATGGACAGGCAGATAAATAATAGATTTGCCACTTTATAAACCCTCACGAAAAGCCGCTTTTATAAGCGGCTTTTCTTTTGGGTGTTCATCCGGTTAAACAGCTTTCAAATAAAAAGTTTTAGAAAGGGGTTGCCAGTCGGTTTAG
>JBFEXW010000051.1:0-10964 GCA_041562495.1 Marinobacterium sp.
GCTCTGTCTGATCAGATCCGCAAATTACCTCTCTCCCATACAGGTTCAGCAAATCCCTCCCGCTTAACTGTCATCCCGATTTTTGCCTTTACCCTTTTTCAGTCCTCGAAGGAACACGTAGGCTATAACCAGCGCTACCGCCAGATAACCTAAGAATCCCGTTCCCTCACCATCTTCCGCTGCCACAGCAGGGAAAGATGCGACCACTATTACCAATGTAAAAATCAAGCTGCGCAGCCCCACAGATTCCTCCAGACAAATAAAACCATCACCCATCTTAAACGATCTGAGCTGAGCAACGACAAAAAATATAGATGAGAACGATTGTTATTTACTTGACGCTTATCATGCAAATGATAATATTTCGCATTCTTATTTGCATAACAATGACAGGAGATATCCCGATGTTCAGACGAAACAACCTAGCTTCGATCTTCATGACCTCACTCATATCGCTTCCCCTGACATCTGCTGTGCAGGCAAATGAGGTGAATATCTTCTCCTATCGTCAGGAGTACCTGATACGACCACTTCTTGATGCGTTTACCGACAAAACAGGTACAGAAGTGAACGTCGTATTTGCCAAAAGCGGGCTTCTGGAGCGCCTTGAAAACGAAGGGCGAAATACACCAGCAGACATCCTGCTCACCTCAGATATTGGCCCTCTTCAGGATGCCAAAAACAAAAACCTGCTTGCTCCCGTTCACTCTGAAATTCTTGATAATAGTATTCCGGCACAATACCGCGACGAACAGGGGCAATGGATAGGGCTCACCACCCGTAGCCGCATTATCTACGCATCAAAGGAGCGAGTTGCTGATGGTGAGATTAGTCGTTACGAAGATCTTGCAGACCCTAAATGGGCAGGCCGGATCTGTACACGTAGTGGCAAACATAGCTATAACCTATCATTAATCGGATCAATGATTGAGCACAAAGGTGTAGAGCAGACTGAACACTGGCTTGCCGCATTAAAACAAAACCTCGCCCGAAAACCTCAGGGTAACGACCGTTCGCAGGTTAAAGCGATCAGCGAAGGGGTTTGCGATCTGGCTCTGGGGAACTCCTATTACTTCGGTCAGATGATAATGAATGAAAAGGAACCCGAGCAGAAAGACTGGGCCGCATCAGTCAATCTGATCTTCCCCAATCAAAATGACCGTGGCACACATATGAATATTTCAGGCGCAGCGATCACCAAATATGCCCCACACCCTGCGGAAGCACTCGCGCTACTCGAATATCTTGCCAGCGACGAGGCCCAGAAAATTTACGCTGAGGTAAACTATGAGTTTCCGGTAAGATCAGATATAGAGCGTTCAACACTGATCAACAAGTATATGGGCAGTTTTAACGGCGATACCCTGAGCCTGACCCGAATCGCGGAGAATCGCGCAGAAGCGTCTCGCATGGTTGATCGCGTAGGTTTCGACAACTGATCTAATCACCCAAAGAGGGACTCAATTTGAGTCCCTCATGCTATTTAGAGCGATACGATGAGCTACCAATTGCTAGAATCAGAAAAGCGGGTCCGCCCCTTGGGTTTCAAGGGATTACCCGGTTGGGTTACGCTAAGCTGGGTGGCTTCCCTGCTTGTGGTGTTACCGATCCTTTCAGTGATCTGGCTGTCACTATACCCCAGTGATAACATCTGGCCTCATCTGGTATCGACCGTGTTGCCGGTCTATATAAAATCCACACTGCTTCTGCTGGCTGGAGTCGGTACACTTTCAATTCTGATCGGTGTGAGTACCGCCTGGTTAGTGTCGACCTGTCGTTTTCCCGGACAACGCTTCTTTGAATGGGCTCTGCTTCTGCCTTTTGCAATTCCAGCCTATGTTATCGCTTATATTTACACCGACTTTCTCGAATATGCGGGACCGGTTCAAAGCACGCTCCGGGAACTGTTTGGCTGGAACAACAGCCGCGACTACGACTTTCCTGAGATTCGCTCGCTTGGAGGCGCAATCCTGATGCTCTCGCTGGTGCTCTACCCCTATATCTATATGCTGGCACGGGCAAGTTTTCTCGAGCAATCAGTTAACCTGCGTCATGTAAGTCGCACACTGGGCTGTACGCCCATGAAAAGTTTTTTACGTATCTCGCTACCGATCGCGCGACCGGCAATCGCCGTTGGACTGGCGCTGGTCTGTATGGAGACGCTAAACGACTTCGGCACGGTTGATTACTTCGCGGTAAAGAGCCTTTCCGCTGGAATCTACGATGCATGGCTCAATATGGGTAATCTGGGAGCAGCCGCTCAGATAGCTGTTTTACTGATGATATTTATCTCTGTGCTAATTCTGCTTGAACGTATCAGTAGATCAAAATCGCGCCAGTTTACCGGTGCTGATCGTTACCAGCCTATCGAACCCTATACGCTAAGCCCCGGACGCGCATCTCTGGCCCTGGTGACCTGTTTGCTGCCAGTTATTCTGGGTTTTGCCTTCCCATTTGCGACACTGATCTGGATGGCGTTCGCGCATATCGAGCAGTTTGTCGATGCGAAATTCCTGCTGCACGCTTTTCACAGCTTTTCGCTGTCGATCAGTACCTCCCTGATCGCGCTGTGCCTCGCAATTACTCTGGCCTATACACGACGTATATTCCCTGAACACCGCCTGCTGATCGCAACAACCAATTTCGCTAATCTGGGTTATGCGCTACCGGGGGCTGTACTGGCGATAGGTGTGATTATTCCGTTAGCGGCATTCGACAACACAGTGGACCAGTTTATGCGCACCCATTTTGACCTGTCGACAGGCCTACTGCTGAGCGGAACGCCTTTTGCGCTGATTTTTGCTTACACTGTACGTTTTCTCGCGGTCTCCTCCGGAAGCGTTGATGCGTCTCTGGCGAAAGTCACCACCAGTATGGACATGGCGTCACGATCGCTTGGGGCAAACAGTCTGGGCACATTGCGCAGAGTTCACCTGCCGCTTATCAGGGGCGGGCTGCTGACCGCAGTTCTCGTGGTGTTCGTTGACTGTATGAAAGAGCTGCCGGCAACACTGATACTACGTCCATTCAATTTCGATACACTGGCCACGACAGTGTATCAGTTTGCATCCGATGAAAAGATTGAGACAGGCGCACCAGCGGCACTGTTGATTGTACTGGTTGGCATCGTACCAGTGATCCTTCTGAGCCGGACGATATCCGGGACCCGGGTTTCAGATTAACTGAGCGCGGGAAACACAATCGGGTGATGCGCGCTGATTCTTAGCCCGACCTGATCACCCGCCTCGAAGTGATCCTGTCCGATTCTGAGCACTTGGACCTGCTTGCCAGAATGCAGACGCAGTGAATAGAGCGAATGAGTCCCCTGAAACTCAATCTGCTCGATCTGGGCAGAAGAGTGCCGGTCGGGTGTCAACTCCAGATCTGTAGGACGCAGAAATATCTCCACTGCCTGCCCATCAGTAAAGCCCAGAGGCTCAGCCGACTCTACCAGCCCAAGTTCAGTTTCAAAACATGAATCTCCAGTTGCGACCCCTTTGAAAAGCATGCCATTACTGACAAAGGAGGCCACATCGGGCGAGGCTGGGGTGTAAAATAGCTCCTGAGGCGTACCACACTGCTTCACCTCACCGGAAATCAGCACCGCAACCTTATCACTCAACGTAAAGGCCTCCTGCTGATCATGAGTCACTACGATTGCAGCGATCCCCTGATGTTTCAGAATCTGTCGCATCTCACCCGATAACTGTTTACGCATATCGGTATCGAGGTTTGAGAACGGCTCATCCATCAGCAGCAGTCTGGGACGAGGCGCCAGTGCACGCGCTAACGCGATACGCTGCTGCTGTCCACCAGAAAGCTCGTGCGGGTATCGACCTTTAAGTTGACTCATACCGATTAGCTCAAGCATCTGATCAACGGTTTCTGTGCGTTGCGCCGCACTTAAATGACAGAGACCAAAGGCGATATTCTCTTCAATTGAGAGGTGAGGAAAAAGCGCATAGTCCTGAAATACCATCCCAATTCCGCGTTTTTCGGGTGCCATCGACCAACCTGTACAACTGATCAACTCGCCACTCAGAGAGATCTCGCCATTCTGAACTTTTATGAAACCGGCAATGGTACGCAATGCGGTCGTTTTACCACATCCGCTTGGCCCCAGAATGGACAGTATCTCACCCTCCTGCAATGAAAGGCTCACCCCTTTCAGTATCGGGTGTTCTCCATAAGCACAGCTGAGATTAGTAATATCGAGAAGAGGAGTATCAGACACGTAATTCACTCAACATAGAAACAGAGGAGATTCTACATGCTATTGATTCTCATTACGACACCAACCTTTTATACGTTTAGTCATTTAGCATGATTCGGTATTTGACCAGCAGCGATTGTAAGTAAGAGCGAGTAAGGGATGGACTCCAGACATAAATGCACAAGCCATTGCCTGAACCAGGCTTAGCCCCTATTATTGACGGCCAATGAAAGTTCAGTATCTAAGGCACATACGCAGATCAGCGCTAAAGTCAGAGGCAATAACGCTTCTGCTAACGTTTGCGCTCTTCTCGCAGTCCATTTTGCCCAGCCTTGGAATCGCAATTCCGGGCTATTCAGCAGAAGGGCAATATACAACGACTCTCTGCTTACAAAGTGGCGTTATCACTGTCACGATTGATGCACAGGGTAAGGTTCTAGATGAACTTTCTAATCAGAACAGCTCTCAGCACTGCCCCTACTGTATTTTCTTTGGACATTCGTTAACTTCAATCCCTGCGTACACCCTGTTTCCAGCAATGATCCAGGCGAAGGACTCTTACGAGCTGGGTTTTGTCGAAGAGAATCCTGCTTCGCCCACCCCTTTTGAACGCTATTTAACACGGGCACCTCCGGCCAGAGTCTAAGCGTAAACGCAGACAATCTACTTTAAGCTTTTCAACTCAGCTATGTAGCGCTAGCCGAACATAAACTGGGTATTTGCTGTGCGCTACTGAGCCGCTTACCCCTGAGATCCATCAGATAAGCGTCAGCGGGTTGATAGCGATAGCTGCGTTTCGACAAACTCCATAACGATTTCAATATTTACCGAGTAAAAGCGCTTAGGTTATTAACATGAAAAACATATTTATTGCGATTCTGGCACTTTCATCAACGCTGGCTCATGCAGAGCTACAGTTTAGCGATCAGCGAGTCCGGGCGGTGCCGACAACACAGAAGATTACAGGTGGATTCGTCTCTATCACGAATAATAGTGATACAAACCTTGCGATTGTTGCAGCCTCGTCTCCGATCTCCGAAGCAGTGGAACTGCACACTCACGTCAAGAAGGGCGACAGGATGATGATGCGTAAGGTGCCACAGATCGACCTTCCAGCAATGGAAACCACAATGCTTCAACCGGGTGGACTACATCTGATGTTTATTGGCCTTAAACAGCCGCTCAGTGTTGGCGATCAAATCAACGTTACTATTAAACTCAACGATGGTTCTACCGAAAAGCTGATGATGCCTGTTCAGATGGTTAATCCGATGATGCAAAACCAGATCAGCGACGAACACCAGAGGCTACAGATGAGCCAGGATAACTAACCTCATATTTCAACGCTCCCGCCTTAGGAAGGCTTTTATTCTTTCTAAGGCGGATACTGCTTCTGAAACGATGGCGTTATTTGCTGTCTTCCTGTGTATTCTCTCCCGTCGAAATTCGTTGTAATCGAATTTTTACTTCCACCCTGTGCAATATCCCTAGTAATCAGCTCGAATGACGTTGACCCAGGGATTAACCCTCTCTAATGTTAATCGGCTTGGGCCAATATTTACCTGTGAAACAAATCAGTTTATGTGACAAGCGGACTCATTGAATGAATTACTCCTCAGAGCATCTGCTGGCGTTGGTTAACACCCTCCCCGATCCAATCTTTATTCTGACGGAGTCGGGCATCTATGCGGATCTCCTGGGCGGGAAAAACAGCGCTCATTATCATGACGGTTCGTTCCTGATTGGCAAACGGCTGGATACCGTTCTTCCGGCAGATAAAGCTGAATGGTTCAAAAATGAGATCCACCGGACTCTCGAGTCTGGCGAGCTCCGCGTTATCGAATACGACCTCGCCGGTTCTGATGTAGACGGCCTTGATGTCGAATCAGGACCTGCAGGCGTTCTCAGATTTGAAGGTAGAATTTTCCCGCTCAAGGAGCTGTATCATGGCGAGCGGGCAGTGATCTGGGTCGCAATTAATATCTCAGAAAAATATGCGATACGTCAGAAGATCGAACAACTAACCGTTGTTGACGAATTAACCGGTGCGGCAAACCGGCGCGCCTTCGATCAGAGAATCACACAGGCATACGAAGAACATACGCGGTACCAGACGCCCACATCTCTGGCAATTATCGATATTGACTGGTTCAAACAGATTAACGACTCTCTGGGGCACGTTGCCGGTGATACGGTTCTCAAGCTGTTTACCCACTGCTGTAAATCGATTCTGAGAAGCACCGACTTTCTGGCACGGTACGGTGGCGACGAGTTCGTCATTATCTTCCCCCAAACCACCGCGAATGAAGCTCTCTCGCTAGTCGACCGACTCAGGACAACACTCGACAACTGTACCGAACTAACGGATCTGACCAAGATAACGATCAGCGTCGGCCTGAGTAAAATAGAATCCAATGACGCCTCACCCAGATCGGCTCTGGAACGCGCCGACGAGGCTCTGTATCAGGTAAAAAAACAGGGACGAAACGCAACTCTAACCTTTTGAGGAGTGAGACTGTAAATCCTTCTGTGTAAGTTGCGGTTTATCACAGTGATATTCTGTCACTGAACAAGACCATAAATTGGCTCATCGCCTGCTTCCAATACCGTATCGGCATAGTCCACAAGTGTAGCGGCTGCGTAAATGGTACGTAAGATCAGTTGCACCTTCCTTACGCTACTTCCAGCTCACCTAGCGCTGAAAGTTAAGTAACTGATGAACACTTCAAAAGTAGTACCAGAATTTCATTTAATAAGACATGGCAACCCAACAACTCGCCTGCTCACCTTCTGTAGTGCCGTTAAGCATTAGGGAGAACTTCCCTTCCCCAATCTCACCTTTGACACCCACACCGGCTCTCAGCCAACCCTGATCAAATTTCTGTCCAGCCTAGCTAAAGTCAGACTCGTTAAGCAGCGTTCCCGATACCGTTGAAGCCTTACCATTAAACCGGTGATGAAGAGCTGAACAAGCCCCCTGGTGTTGAGGAATTTTACTGAGCATAAACAGACACCATAGGACAAAGACTAGGCTTAAAACCCAGTATTCAAAGGCATTCAGGAGATATTAGGAAGTGATTGTAAATCGAATTGGTGGAGTCTAGGGGGATCGAACCCCTGACCTCAACGCTGCCAGCGTTGCGCTCTCCCAGCTGAGCTAAGACCCCAAAAATGATGGCGTCCCATAGGGGGTTCGAACCCCTGTTACCGCCGTGAAAGGGCGGTGTCCTAGGCCTCTAGACGAATGGGACATACTCAGGAAACCAAAGCGTGAATCTTTGGAATCGATCAAGTGGCGCGAATAATGTCACAGGAATCAAAGCTTTGCAATAGCCACTCAGAATTATTAAAGAAGTAACTTGCCCAGACCAGAACTGCTATCGTAATTGCTATAAATGCAGCGGCTGAACCGAAATCTATTACTCGCCGAACGAGTCTATGATGGTCCAGACTGACGCGATCAACTACTGCTTCAATTGCGCTATTCAACAACTCTACCAGTATCACCAGTAGCACACTTTTCCATCCATCCCTGGCCGAGATATAGCGCAGCCGGAATCAACACCGCCGCCCCATAAGCGTGATAGCAGAATGCCAGCTCTATCAGAAATGCAGCTTTAATGCCTTTATACAAAAATTTTGACGCCAACATAAAACGATTAAACCCCGCCTCCTTCACACATCCTCCGATTTGGCGTTATCCCTGCCTGAACCCTGAGCTGATACAAAATCGGTTATCCACCAAAAACCTGAATAAAACGTATGCACAATGCGAAAGTTTCATATTATGAAAATTTGATTTCCAAATATGATTATTTTCTCCATCCTTAGCCCATAGTATTAGGAGCAAAAATGGAAGAGCAAAGCAGTTCACGAATTCAGGTTATCGATCGGGCCGTTCACATACTCGAAGCGATGGCCCGCTATTCGAAACCCGTAAAGCTGAAGATCCTCAGCGCAGAAACCGGGCTTCATCCATCGACGGTACATCGCATCCTGCACTCACTGATAGACAACCGTCTTGTCGAACGCAGTCAGGAGGGCGAATACCGTCTGGGTCAGAAGCTGGTACAGCTGAGTAACGGGCTACATACTGAGATTGATCTCCGCGCCGTTGCCCGTCCTCATATGGAAGCACTGCGTGACCGTGTCGGTGAAACCGTCAACCTGACCCTTCGCGAGGGTGACGTAGTGCTCTATTTCGAGAAAGCCACACCCAACCGAATGATGCACGTCAACCAGTTAATTGGTAGCCGCGCTCCACTCCACGTGACAGCTGTCGGAAAACTGATGCTGGGGCTGAGTGGTGAAGCAGGGATTGAGGGCTATGCCAAACGTACCAACCTTCCCGCCTATACGCGCAATACGCTGTCAGCTCTCGATAAACTGAAGACCGAGTGCGCCAAGGATATCCTGCAGGGATACGCGATGGATGACGAAGAGGCTGAAATCGGTGTTGGCTGCATCGGTGTGCTGATCTACGACCGGACAGGTAAGGTTTGTGCCGGGCTGTCGATCTCTGCTCCAATTGAGCGTAGACGGACTGAATGGATTGCGGATCTGAAAGAGGTGGGGCAGGAGATCTCCGAACAGCTCGGCTATCGCGCGGAAAGCTAGTCGTTCCGGAGCATATCTCCTTTCCGACCAGCTCGCCTGGATTCAAGCAGAGTTTAGAGACTCAGATCTCTAAACTCTTTTTCCCATTTTTTGGTCTGTTTCTTCGATGGACCACCGATCACTTCAAGCGCATGACGCAACCGCGCGCGACTCATGTCCGGCCCAAGAATAGACATCGCATCAACCACAGAGACGCTCTGCGCCGTACCTGAGATCGCTACAAACAGCGGGAACAGGAAATCTCGGATCTTCATCTCCATCGCTTCACTCAATGACTTAAGCGTCGCAAAAAGATCATCCCGACCCCAGTTGCGATGCTGATCAAGATGCCACACCGAAAACTGCAGTATGCGACGCACCTCTTCCAGCTCCAGAGACTTATGCTCAAAGCTCTGCTCAGTGACCGGCATCATGCCTGACAGGAAGAAACCGGCCAGTGGTGCAACGTCTGAGAACTTCTCAACACGAGGCTGGATCAGCGGAATGATCTGCATCAAATATTCCGGGTTCAATGCCCACTTCTGCATTTCAGCAGCAAAGGCTTCCGGGGATAGCTCTTCACGAATCCACAAGCCATTCAGCCAGCTCAGTTTCTCCTGATCAAACACGGGACCACCGAGGGATACGCGCTGGATATCGAAGTTATCGAACATCTGCTGACGCGTGAACTTCTCACTTTCATCTGGCATTGACCAGCCCATACGCCCGAGATAGTTCAGCAGCGCCTCCGGCAAGTAGCCCATACGCTTGTAGTAGAGAATACTAGTCGGATTTTTACGTTTGGACAGCTTGGACTTATCAGGGTTACGCAGCAGCGGCATATGGCACAGCTTGGGCATATTCCAGCCAAAGTACTCGTAGAGCAACTTGTGTTTAGGTGCTGAGTTGATCCACTCTTCACCTCGGATGACATGCGTGATCTCCATCAGATGATCATCCACTACGTTCGCCAGATGGTAAGTTGGCATACCATCGGACTTTAGCAGGATTTGAGCATCAACGCGCTCCCAGTCCAGCTCAATCGGGCCGCGCAGCATGTCATCAACTTCGCAGGTTCCGGTTTCAGGCACCTTCATACGCACGACATAGGGCGCGCCCTCCGCCATGCGACGCTCTACTTCAGCGTCAGGAAGCGCTAGGTCACACTCTTTCAGTGCGCGGTTGATACCCTGAGCTTTGAGCTCCTCGCGGAGCTGGTCGAGCTCTTCACCGGTGCGATAACATAGGAAGGCTTTACCCTCCTCCACCAGACGCATCGCAAAGTCTTTGTACTGATCTTTGCGCTCGCTCTGACGGTAAGGACCATGCGGACCACCCACGTCCGGACCCTCATCCCACTCAAGCCCCAGCCAGCGCATTGAATCGAGAATCGCCTGTTCAGATTCTGGTGTACTGCGGATCTGGTCAGTATCTTCGATGCGAAGCACAAACTGGCCACCGTGCTGGCGTGCAAACGCTAGGTTAAAGAGCGCGATATAGGCGGTACCAACGTGGGGATCGCCTGTTGGAGAAGGCGCAACTCGAGTACGTACGGTCATTAATCTCTACTACATCTGTAATTGAATTTTGGTCGCCCATTATAACGCTGTGGATTCGCATATCCCACAGCCTTCAGAAGATCAGATCAACAGAGCACGCGCTGCGCCGGGTAGGTTACACTCTGCAAGCCCTCTGCGTTTAACATTCGAATAGGAAGTATCGACTTTGAAACGAGTTTTTCTGCCTGCTACCGGGCTGGTATTGAGTATCTATTTTGCAGCCAGCGGATATATGTATGCGACTCAGGAGAGTCATATATTCAAACCAAACCCGATCGAAAAACCTGTCACAGAGGTCTTTCCTGGAGCCAGGATATATCCAATCAACACAGCCGATGGCATAAACCTGAAACTCTGGGTGCGGGAAACCTCTCCCGATCAGCCGTATCTGCTGATGTTCCATGGCAACGCCGGTAATCTCAGTACACGCGGAGATATCCTTAAGCGCCTCGCAGCCAACAAGCTCAATGTCGCCATATTTAGTTGGCGAGGTTACGGAAAGAACAGCGGTACACCATCCGAACAGGGACTCTACACGGATGCTCGCACTGTGCTCAACTGGCTAAACGATCAGGGAGTGGATCTGCAGCACCTGA
>JBFEXW010000052.1:0-10956 GCA_041562495.1 Marinobacterium sp.
AGAAGTGAGTATTGATACTATTACACTGGATACGAACAAGTTATCGGACCCGTCTACTTGGTATTACTTTGATCAGGTCATATCCGGTGGGTTGCCTAGTGGTACGACTGCGGTAAGCACTGCTCTATTTGATCCGTTGATGTTTTATAACGTCACAGATACGACCACTGCACAAACTAAAAGCTATGACTTCATGTTCTGTAATTAGTTAATTTAAAACCTCAAGGAAGAGGAATGAAAAATGGAAAGGATTCCATCAGCCTCCAGGGCAGGAGGCTTTACGCTTATTGAGCTGATGATTGTTGTGGCGATTATCGGCATCTTGGCTTCCTATGCGCTGCCGCAACTCTCTCAATTTGTGACACGTTCAAAGCTGTCCGAAGCGATCCTGTCGGTCAGGCGTCTGCAGATTGCTCTGGTCGAGCATTATGCCGTTAATGGCGATTTCTCTGCGTTGCCCGCAAACAATAATCCTAATCAGACGCTCGCTATTCTGGGTGTCAGTCAGAACTGGTTTGGAAATAACTCAAGATACGTAAAGAACTTCTGGTGGCATAATGGATCCGGTCAGATTCGTGTCTCGCTAACCGATGCGACGGGACTGGATGGTCGGCGTCTGATTTTTCAGTCAACGATCAGCAATGGTCAGTTTTCCTGGCGTTGCGGTACGCCAACAGATCCCGATTATCGAATTCCGCCGGAGTTTCTGCCCAGTTCATGTCAGCAGACTTTTTAAGTGGAATGCTGAACTGGTTCATACCTTCCCTAGAGTCAGTTAAAATTCCCGGGTTATTAATGCTCTATTCTCATTGGAACCCTAAGCATGTCTCAGAAGCTTGTTGTTGCGCTTGCCCAGATAAATTTCCATGTCGGTGATATCCCCGGTAATACGCGAAAGGTAATTGCGGAAGCCAAGCGTCTGGCTGCAATGGGTACGGTGGATCTGGTGCTGTTTTCTGAGCTGGCGCTGACGGGGTATCCGCCTGAGGATCTGCTACTACGTCCAAGTCTTAAAACACGCATTGATCAGGCGATAGCCGATATCTGCGAACAGGTTTCGGGGATTACGCTGATCGTGGGTTATCCCAAAGTCTCTGAAGGCTATCTACGTAACATGGCAGGCGTTATTCAGAATGGTCAGCTGATCTACGAATATGCGAAACGCCATCTGCCTAATTATCTGGTATTTGATGAAGACCGTTATTTTGAGGCAGGCTCAGAGCCCGGTGTCTTCGAGCTGAACGGTCACAAGCTAGGTATCGCAATCTGTGAGGATATCTGGGAAAAGGATGTGGCGGCCGATCTGGCTAAGTCAGGTGTTAAATCGGTATTCACACTGAATGCCTCACCGTTCCATAAGGGCAAAACGCTGGAGCGTACCGAGGTTGTTAAGGCAACAGCACTGACCGTCCAGGCTCCGGTGGTTTATGTAAATCAGGTGGGTGCACAGGATGAACTGGTGTTTGATGGCGGCTCGCAGGTGGTAGATGCGCATGGCAAGCTCCAGTTTATGGGTGCTCATTATGAGGAAGAGACCTATCTGGTGGATATCCATCTGGATTCAGGTCTGATCGAGGAGCATCAGCATTCGATTCCAGAAGCGGACTATCTTTCCAGTATCTATCAGGCGCTGGTGATGGGGGTTCGGGATTACATCAACAAGAATGGCTTTAGAGGGGTGGTCTTTGGGTTGTCGGGCGGTATCGACTCAGCGCTAACCGCTGCAATCGCAGTCGATGCGTTAGGCGCTGATCGTGTTGAGTGTGTGATGATGCCGTTTAAATACACCTCGTCAATCAGCATTGAAGATGCTGCTCTGGAAGCGGAGGCGCTGGGTATTCGTCATTCAGTGATCTCAATTGAACCGATCTATGAAAGCTTTATGGCTCAGTTGAATGATGAGTTTGAAGGGCTTGCCGCTGATACCACTGAAGAAAACTTGCAGGCACGCTGTCGCGGTGTGTTGTTGATGGCGATCTCTAACAAAAAGGGCTATCTGGTTCTGACGACCAGTAATAAGTCTGAAACGGCAGTAGGTTATTCAACACTCTATGGTGATATGGCAGGCGGTTTTTGCGCACTGAAAGATGTGCCTAAGACATTGGTTTATCAGCTCTCCCGTTACCGTAATACCATTAGCCCGGTGATTCCGGAACGTGTTATCGAGAGGCCGCCTTCAGCTGAGTTGCGTCCCGACCAGACCGATCAGGATAGTCTGCCGGATTATGATGAGCTGGATGCCATTCTGGAACTCTATATCGAGAAAGACTGGAGCGCTGAAGCGATTATTGCCAAGGGGTATTCTGAAGAGAATGTGCTGCGCGTGATTCGTCTGGTTGATATCAATGAATACAAACGTCGCCAGGCACCTATAGGTCCGCGTATTACTCAACGTGGTTTTGGTCGTGATCGCCGTTATCCGATCACATCAGGCTGGAAGGCTGGTGTGTGATTTCTAGGTTCGCTTAGGAACTTGTGGGAATGATCCCGAAGAGGTGGTGATAGATTAAAGGTTACCACCTGCGCTTTGCGCAGATGGTTCGTACAGCGGGTAATTATTCGAAGATTCCGAAGGTCACCCGATCCCAGAATGAACGTTTCTTTTCGACTGGAATAGGATCCAGCTTGGCATCCGGCGCTACGGGTTCAGCAACCGCTTTGGGGGCAGAGGTAGGTGGCAGTGGCTGAGCGATCTGGCCGCTATCCATTCCTTCGCCTGCCAGACCAAAGGTTGCGGTATAGATCAGGTCGTTACGCGGCTGCTTGAATGAACGGATCTGATAATTCGGGTAGTTTAAAGTCAGCACGGATTTCGCATCTGCAGCCAGTTTATCCAGCCCTAGCTCTGTGTAGGCTTCAGCCATAATAGCCAACGCATCAGCCGTTGCGGGCGTTTCCTGCAGATTCTCAACGACATAGCGACCACGGTTGGCCGCAGCCAGCCAAGCCTGACGTTTCATGTAGTAGGCCGCTACATGAATCTCATAAGTTGCCAGACGGTTTTTCAGATACTGCATGCGTTTCTGCGCATCCGGTGCATATTCGCTATCAGGATAACGGGTGATCAGAATTGTGAATGCATCGAATGAATCACGTGCTGCACCTGGATCACGCTGGGAGACATCGATTGGCAGATATTTGGCAAAGAATGAGCGCTCAGATTCAAATGCGCTCAATCCCTTCATGTAGTAAGCGTAATCGACATTGTCATGATTGGGGTGAAGGCGGATAAAACGATCTGCGGCCGCTGCTGCTGAGGTCTGCTGGCCCGCTTCAAAGTAGGAGTAGATCAGCTCAAGCTGAGCCTGCTCAGAGAAACGTCCGAATGGGTAGCGTGCTTCCAGAAGCTGTAGTTTTTCGATCGCCAGATTGTTGTTACCGGCATTGATAGCGCTGATCGCCTCTTCATAAAGCTGGTCTTCAGGAATATCGGGCTCAAAATCTTTTGAGTTAAACCAGCCGCAACCCGTGAGTAAACTGATTATCAGAAAGGTTGAAAGCAGCTTTGTAAGACGCATGGCGTTATCCTAAATTATTCTCTACCGCTCAGCGGAGTCGGCGTGATTCAGATATACTGTCAGAACGCCTATTTAATCATAAGGCTCAGTTAACCAAAACATCCCAAGAGATAGATTTACATAAGATGTCCGAACAGATTCAGCTTGAGGCAGTAGTTCCATCGGAAATGTACGGTATGCGCCTGGACCAGGCCGTGGCGAAATTGTTTCCGGATTATTCCCGTTCCCGGTTGCAGGGGTGGATTAAAGAGGGGGAGCTGACAGTTGATGGTCAGGTGCTGCGGATCCGTGACAAGCTTAACGGTGGCGAAAAGATTCTTGTTGATGCTCAGATAGCGGTTATTGAGGAGCATCATGCTGAAGATATACCGCTGGATATCATATTTGAGGATGAGCACATTCTGGTGCTGAATAAACCTGCTGGACTTGTTGTTCACCCTGCCGCCGGTCATGCAGATGGCACCTTGCTTAATGCGCTACTGCATCATGCCCCTGAAGTGGCGCAGGTTCCCAGAGCCGGAATCGTGCATCGTCTGGATCGGGATACGACGGGCCTGATGGTGGTGGCCAAAACGATTCAGGCGCAGACCGATCTGGTCGAACAACTGCAGCAGCGTACCATGGGTCGTGAATATGAAGCGGTTGTGCAGGGCGTGATGATCGGTGGTGGCAGTGTAGATGAACCCATGGGGCGTCATAGTAAACATCGTCAGAAAATGGCTGTTGTGGGTGTCGGTAAGGAAGCGATTACTCACTATCGTGTTCTGGAGAAGTTCCGTGCACACACCCATGTTCGTCTGAAACTGGAAACCGGGCGTACCCATCAGATTCGTGTGCATATGGCACATATCAACTATCCTCTGGTTGGCGACCCACTTTATGGCGGGCGTTTCAGGTTACCGAAAAATATCAGTGAAAAGATGCGTATGGTGTTGAAAAATTTCAAGCGTCAGGCACTGCATGCTAAGGCACTGGAGCTCTGGCACCCCTATACCGGTGAGCACTGTAGTTGGGAGATCGATCTGCCGGAGGATCTGCAGATGCTGCTCTCAGTGCTTAAAGCAGATGCGGCTAAACATGACTATGAGCTATGAAACTGATCCGAGCTGAGTGGGATGCACCCTCCAGAATTCACGCGCTGACCACAACCCGTCTGGGTGGTGTCAGTGAAGCACCTTTTGAGGGGCTAAATCTGGGGGATCATGTGGGGGATCTGGAGTCTTCCGTTGAGACCAATCGCCGCCAGCTCATCAGTGCATTAGGACTTAAAAAAGCGCCTCAATGGCTGACTCAGGTTCATGGTGTCAATGTTGTAGAAGCTCAGGATGATGCCTGTGTCAGGGAAGCGGATGCCTGTTATACCAGTGAAGCAGGCTTAGCCTGCATAGTGATGACCGCTGATTGCTTACCAGTACTCTTTACTAACCTGAGTGGTACGCAAGTCGCGGTCGCTCATGCTGGCTGGCGAGGTCTGGCTGCGGGTGTGCTTGAAGCTACCGTAGCCAAGTTTGATCAAAGCGAACCTGTTATCGCCTGGATGGGACCAGCAATAGGGCCGCTGGCTTTTGAAGTCGGAGAAGAGGTTTATCAGGCGTTTGTCAGTGAACAGCTAAATGCCGATCAGGCCTTCCGAAAAAGCCCGATTCATCCGGATCGTTTTTTGGCCGATCTTTACCAGCTTGCCAGACTGCGCCTACATCGCGCTGGTGTGACTCAGATCACCGGCGGTGAGCACTGTACCTTCAGTGAGCCTGAGCTGTTCTACTCCTACCGCCGTGACCAGCAGACAGGTCGTATGGCGAGCGTTATCTGGATCGAATCTCCAGCGGATTAGTTCCACTTCTTCTTAAAAACCTTCTTTATGAGTATTTGGGTCACCACCTCCACTCTGTGCAGATGGATTCCTACAAATATTGTCTCTATGGGAATTGAACTTAAAGTCACCACCTGCTTTGCAGATGGTTCCTACGCGTATGACCTGTAGGAGTCGATCTCGAAGAGGTCGCAACTTAATGTTTCTGCAATAAGTAACTTGAAAAAACCAAAATACTGATTAAGAATACTGTATATATAAACAGTATTTTGATTTGGTTTTTATCATGGTTCTAGCTGAGCTTCTGGATCGCGGGCAGGTCTGGCGTGGTAGTGAAGCGCCTGTGCATACTGGACAGTCGGTATTGGAGACTGGCTATCCCGAGCTGGATATTTGTCTCAATGGTGGCTGGGTTCCGGGGCATTTAATAGAGCTGCTTATCGACAAAAAAGCGACAGGTGAACTGAGTCTGCTGCTGCCCCTGCTGTCCGATGTGAGTCATAAATCCGGGCTGATCCTCTGGATAGATCCCCCAATGGCGCCTTACTCATTAGCTCTGGCGCAGTCGGGCGTTCGACTGCGCGACCATCGCATCATTCGCACCGGTTCTCTGGATGAGCGTTTATGGGTGATGGAACAGGCACTGAAAAGCGGCTGCGTCTCCTTGCTGGTCGGCTGGCTGGATGTCGGTCGGGAGAGGGTTTCGGACAAGGCGTTACGTCGCTTGCAACTGGCGGCAGATAAGGGGCAGGGGTTGGCTTTTGTGGTGCGCTCTTCCAGTCATATTAATAACTCATCACCGGCGAGTTTCAGGCTTCATCTTAAGCAAAGTGAGGCAGGTGTTAAGGTTGATCTGATCAAACGCTATCAGAGCTGGCCTGTAGAGGGGCCGGTGTTGCCTCTGCTCAAGGTGGGATGATGCGCTGGCTGGCGATCTATCTGCCGCTGCTGCCGTTGGAATGGGAGCGACAAGATCAGTTACCCAGAGCACTGCTGGATGCTCAGGCTCGGAGAATCGTACTGGCTAATCGTCCGGCCCGTCTAGCTGGTATTGAACAGGGTGTGGCACTGGCGACAGCCCATGCGTTATGCCCTGAACTGGAAACACAAATAGACGATGAACAGCAGACTCTGGAGTCTCTTCAGAGTCTGGCGTTAGAGGTGGGGCGCTGGTCTGCGCGTATCAGTTGTGTAAACAGCTCTGCACTGCTGGCAGAGGTGGCCAGTATGGAGCGTTATTTCAAAGGATTGGAACCTCTGGTTGATGCAGTCTGCGAGATGCTGTCTGAACAGCATTTGAGTTACCAGTTAGGGATGGCATTAACGCCCGGAGCTGCATTGGCGTTATCTCGCATTGACTCCCCTGTAGCCTTTAGCGAACAGGAGATAGATCGACAGATATTATCCCTCCCTGTCAGTGTGCTCCAACTCAAGCTCAAAGAGTGTCAGGCACTGCAATCCTTAGGCCTTACTCAGGTCGGAATGCTGGAGAAACTGCCCCGGTCTGAGATCGGTAGTCGCTTTAGTCCAGAGTTGCTTCTGTGTCTGGATCAACTACGGGGGCGAGTAGACTGGGTGCCAGAAGCTTTTATTCCACCGGAGCTATTTGAACAGAGGGTCGATCTGCAGGCGGAAATTAATTATGCACAGGGACTGCTGTTTCCATTGCGGCGCTTGTTGGGGCGTCTGGAGGGATTTCTTCACCTGCGTCAGCAATATGCATTGGTGCTGTGTATCGAACTCAAACATCGGGACCTGAGTAGTGACCAAATTAAGATTGGCCATGCTGGAGGTTGTTACAGAGCCTCGGACTGGATGGCGCTGTTGCACTTAAAGCTGGAAAACTACCGATTAACTCAGCCTGTGATAGAACTGAAACTCAGTGTGAATCAGTTCAGAGGCTGGGATGCTCCTGCTCAGGATCTGTTTGATCCGGTTTCGGCTGATGAATCGCCAGAGCAGTTATTGAGCCGTATTCAGATACGTTTGGGTAAAGCAGCGATCAGTTATCTGTCTGTCCCTGAAACGCATTTCCCTCTTCTGCAGACTAAACACTCCTCCGAGCCCGTATTGGATTTATTGCCTTGTATCAGACGCCCGCTCTGGTTGCTTGAAACACCCGAGCGGCTTTCTGCGTCACAGGTTAGTTCATTTAGGGTGCAGCAGGGACCTGAACGTATGCAGACCCAGTGGTGGCAGCGTATGGGGCTAAGGGACTATTTTATCGTTAGATGGCCGGATGGTCGGCAGGCCTGGGTATTTCGCGATCAGTGTCAGCACTGGTTTCTGCATGGCTGGTATGGCTGAGGTCAACCGATGTTTTATGCCGAGCTACATACCCTGTCCAATTTCACCTTTCTGGAGGGAGCCAGTCATCCCGAAGAGCTGGTGCAGTATGCCAGCGAACTTGGTTATAACGCCATTGCGCTAACCGATGAGTGCACTCTCAGCGGGATTGTGCGTGCTCATACTGAAGCTAAATTGAGAAAGATTAAGCTGCTGGTCGGAAGTCATTTTCGCGTGGCAGATAGGCTGCTGATTATTCTGGCAACCAATCGTCAGGGGTATGCCCAGTTATGTGAATTGATTACTCAGGGACGTCGCAGGGCAGGGAAAGGTGAATATCAGTTATCACTGAGTGACTTCGACCAGGGACTGGATCAGTGTCTCTGTTTGTATCAGCCTGGCGCTAAGGTGGCTGATCTTGAGGCGGAGTGGGACTGGCTGAATCACCATTTCAAAGACCGGGGATGGTTTCTGGCTGAGCGATTGCTCGATGCGGATGATAGCTGGCGCTACGACAGAATTATCAATTTTACGCAGACAGAGTCGGCTCCCTGTGTCGTCGCCAGTTCTGTGCTGATGCACTCGGCAAAACGTAAGCCGTTACAGGACCTGCTTCGTGCTATTCGCAATGTTAAACCGGTCGATCGGTGTGGCTGGGCGCTGGCGCCCAATGCTGAAGCGCATCTGCGCCCTTTGGAAAAGCTGGCTCGACTCTATCCCTCTGATCTGATTAGTGAAACCCTGCGTATTGCTGATCGCTGTCAGTTTTCGCTGGATGAGCTGAGTTATGAGTATCCAACTGAACTGGTGCCGCAGGGGCTGAGTGCGGCTGAGCATCTGCGTAATCTGGTTGAAGAGGGCGCACAGCAACGATTTGAATCTGGCGTGCCGGTTAAGGTGCGTGAACTGATCGAACATGAGCTGAGTATTATCTCGCAACTGAGCTATGAGCCCTATTTTCTGACAATTGATGATCTGGTTCGGTTCGCGCGCGCTCAGGGGATTCTGTGTCAGGGACGAGGATCAGCAGCCAACTCGGTGGTTTGTTACTGCCTGCATATCACCGAGGTGAACCCGATGCAGGTCAATCTGCTGTTTGAGCGTTTTATCTCCCCTGAGCGTGATGAGCCGCCGGATATTGATGTCGACTTTGAGCACCATCGTCGTGAGGAGGTGTTTCAGTATATCTACCGCCGTTATGGCCGCGATCGGGCAGGGCTGGCAGCGGCAATTACCACCTATCGCACACGCAGTGCGCTGCGAGATGTGGGGAAAGCGCTGGGCTTTGATGAGCAGTATATCGTCTGGTTGCTGTCGCAGCTTGATCGCAGAGATCGGGTAAAAGACTGGTTTGAACAACTGGAAATCCTACTGGGCAACAGGCGCTCAGACCGGGCAGAGTGGTTACTGCGCCTAGTCCGGGAGATTATCGGTTTTCCCCGGCATCTGACGCAGCATGTCGGTGGTTTTGTGATCTCTGCAGGGCCTCTGCATCAGTTAGTTCCGATTGAAAACGCGGCAATGAAGGATCGCACGCTGATTCAATGGAATAAGGATGATCTGGAAGCGCTGGGGTTGTTGAAAGTGGATGTGCTGGCGCTGGGGATGCTCTCGGCGATTCAGGGCGCGTTGCGCATGCTCTCTGAGCGTGATCATGAAATCTGGCGTCTGCAGGATATTCCGCTGGAGTCCAAAGCGGTTTACCAGATGCTGAGCCGGGGGGATTCGGTAGGGGTATTTCAGGTTGAGTCGCGTGCTCAGATGAATATGTTGCCTCGCCTCAGACCGCAAAACTACTATGATCTGGTGATCGAGGTGGCGATTGTGCGCCCCGGACCGATACAGGGGGATATGGTGCACCCCTATCTGCGTCGGCGTCAGCGACTGGAGCCGGTCGAATATCCTAGCGAGGCGGTCCGTGAGGTGCTGGAGCCGACACTGGGTGTGCCGATCTTTCAGGAGCAGGTGATCAGACTGGCAATGGTCGCTGCAGGATTCAGTGGTGGTGAGGCCGATCAACTGCGTCGTTCAATGGCAGCCTGGCATCGTCGGGGTAAGCTGGCCGAGTGGCAGGATCGGCTGACTCAGGGAATGATCGAGCGAGGCTATGATCTGGAGTTTGCCCAGCGTATCTGTCGTCAGATAGAGGGGTTTGGCGAGTATGGGTTTCCTGAATCTCACGCGGCCAGTTTCGCGTTGCTGGTTTACTACTCCGCCTGGCTGAAATATTACGAGCCGGCAATTTTTTGTGCCGCTCTGCTCAATGCCCAGCCGATGGGATTTTATTCGCCAGGGCAACTGGTGAAAGACCTGCAGGCGCATGGTGGCGAGGTGTTGCCTGTCTGTATAAACCATAGTGGCTGGTACAGCAGCGTTGAGCAGATAAAGGATAAAGCTTTGTTGCGTTTAGGCTTGCATCAGATTCGGGGTTTAAGCGAGACAAACGCCAAGCGGATACTGGAGCAACGTCCTGAAACAGGTTTTAGTTCAATCTCTGAGTTACGGCGGTTAGGAGTGCTGCATAAGAGCGACTGGGATGCATTGGCAGCAGCGGATGCGTTTCTAAGTCTGACAGGTGATAGGCGCAATACACGCTGGGCTTTGCTGGAGGTGCAGCCAGAAATGGCACTGGGGCAGAGTGAGTTTTCAGTTCAGGAGGCAGTGGGGCTGCCGCAGAGTAGTGCCGAAGAGGAGATAGAAGAGGATTATCGCCATCTGGGAATTAGTCTGCGAGGTCATCCGGTGGCTCTGCTTCGTTCTGAAGGCCGATTGTATCGCTGCCGTACAGCCCAGGAGCTGTTCTCGCTTGAACCGGGCAGGCCTGTTCGTGTGTGTGGCCTGGTGGTTTGTCGCCAGCGACCGGGTACCTCCTCAGGTATCACCTTCGTCACGCTGGAGGATGAAACCGGCAATGTGAACCTGGTGGTCTGGCAGGCAACTGCTCAGGCACAGCGTCAGGCGTTGTTGCGTAGTCGGTTGTTACAGGTTGATGGGATTTTGCAGAAAGAGGGGCGGGTCATCCATGTGGTAGCCGGTCGTCTTACAGATCGCTCTGACCTGTGGCAGACGCTCGATTCGAGGTCCAGAGACTTCCATTGATAGATGCTCTGGGTTTTTTGAAGGAAAGCCTATCTGGGTCAATGAATGAATCTATTCGTGACGCTATAATGAAAAAAATGTCTATAATTTTTCATTGTTGCTCTTGAAACTTGATTATTACCCTCCATTAAATAGGGTAATAGATTAGTTAATGCATTGCTTCATAGAAGGATGCACCTATCAGCGGAGGCTAGAATGCGCCCAGATAAATTTACGTCAAAACTTCAGGAAGCCCTGTCC
>JBFEXW010000053.1:0-10892 GCA_041562495.1 Marinobacterium sp.
ACGACTCAGCGCCGACTTAAAAAAGTGCGGGTTGTGACTCAGAAAATTCGCGGGCGTTGAGTTAAGGTGGGTGAAGTTACAGCGCCCACCTCCGGACATCAGAATCTTTCGACCAGCTTTGTTGGAGTGCTCTATTATCAGGACTCGTCGCCCGCGGTAACCCGCCTGAATCGCACAGAAGAGTCCAGAAGCGCCAGCACCAATGATGATGACATCATAGTCCTGCAGGCTCATTCTCCGTCCTGAGCCTGCTGATCAGTCTGCTCAGTTTTGTCTGCATTCAGGGCGTGTATTTTATCAGCCAGACGCCCACCACGACGCTCGCCCTTGCGGCCCGCTTCGGTATCACGCTCTTTAGCCGGTTGAGTCGGCTTGGTGCTGGCGCGTTTCTGCTCAACACTCTGATTCTTTTTGCGCTTCTGCATCGCGCGCTGCTTACGGCTTTCGTAGCTATCAGGATCAGCAAGGCGCTCCTGTTTCTTTGGCGTTTTATCGAGCACGATCTTATTCGCCATGCGACGCTGTTTCTTTAAACGTGTCATCCGTTCTGTTTCTCCATCTCAGCCTTAAGCGCTTCGGCTTCAGCCGCTTCACGCGCAAGGCGATCTTTTTCGCGCCACTCTTCTACTCGCTCAAAACTGATTCGTCCCAGTTTGCCCGAGCGCATCTCATTCATCAGAATCTCAGCTGCCTTATGGATATCAACCACGCCGCCCGGACGCAGGCATCCGCGCTTACGTCCCAGCGCATCGAGAAGCCCCTCGCCGGTTTCCGGCAACGCTTTGAGTTTATAACGTTCAATCAGACGATCCGGGTAATCTTTCAGCACAAAATCTGCTGCATAGACGGCAACCAGATCATAATTGATCGCCGTATCCTTGATCGCGCCACTGGCCGCCAGACGATAGCCGGAATCCTGATCCTCGATTTTGGGCCAGAGAATCCCCGGTGTGTCTGACAGCGCCATCCCCTGAAATTCGCTAAAGCGCTTGTGTGCTTTGGTGACCGCAGGTTCATTGCCCACCTTGGCGATTTTGCGCCCGAGCAGTGCATTGATCAGTGTCGATTTTCCAACATTGGGAATACCCATGATCATTGCACGTACCGGACGATCTTTAGTCGCGCGGCTTGGCACTGCTTCTTTACATAGCTGCGGGATACGCTTAACAGCGTTTTTATCTGTGGTCGTCATTGCAACAGCGGTAATCAGCTCATCGGTATTGAACTCATTTAACCAGCTCTGGGTTACAGACTCATCGGCAAGATCAGCCTTGTTCAGAATCTTGATCACCGGTTTATTACGGCGCAATTTAGCTACCAGAGGGTTTTCGCTGGAGCGAGGCAGGCGGGCGTCCAGCACCTCAATAACGACATCGACCTCCTCCATCAACTGCGCGATCTCTTTTCGCGCCTTATGCATGTGGCCGGGAAACCAGTTAATACGTTCCATATCTACTCAAATAATCGATTTGACGCGCATTATAACCTGAGTAACTAAACATCACAGTTGAGAGTTGTTATATAATCTCGCCATATTTTTTCAGAGAGCATCCGCATGGTTAATAGTACTCATCAGGTCCTATTGGTTCGACAACCTATTTTTGATCGCGAACAGCGCGTTATCGGTTATGAACTACTGGGACAGGGTGAAGACTCCGGTCTTAATCTGATGCTGTCATCTGACCCGGACTCTGACAGCTCCAGCGATCTGATTCTGAGTATCTATACCACGCTCAGCGAACAGGGCGAGGAGAAACAGGTTCCCGGTTTTGTCTCTATCTCCGAAACACTGTTGCTATCTGATAACCTCCCACAACTACCCGCTAAACAGCTGGTCATTCAGGTACGTCCAACAGGACAGAATACCGAAAAGTTGCAGGAGCGCCTACGTCATCTGGTCACTGATGGTTATCGAATCTGTATTGAAGTCGCTCACTTCAATAAGGCGATTCTGCCACTGCTGGATCTTGTACAGATCGCACGCTTTGACGTTAGCCTGCTCAATGCAGAGGAGATCAAACAGCGTACAACCGTGCTGAGAAAACACCGGGTTGCCGTGCTGGCAAGCCATATCCACAGTATCGAACAGCTTGAAGACTGCGTTGAAGCTGGCTGTAAGCTGTTTGAGGGAAGCTTCCTGAGCCGTCCTAAAGCGGTGAAAGGCAAAAAGATCAACGCCAACGAGATCGCTCTGGTTCAGTTGATTCAGGCACTGCAAAAGCCCAACGCCAAACCGGAAGATCTTCAGGAACTAATCATCCGTGATCCGGTCCTTACCTATAAGCTTCTGCGTATTGTTAACTCTGCCGCCTACTCTCTGGTACGACGTGTTGAGTCGATTGCCGAAGCCGTAGTGATGCTCGGTATCGAGCAGGTTAAAAAATGGGCCACTCTGATCGCGGCAACCAGCCATGACGAAAAGCCAGAAGAGCTGTCACGTACGCTGCTGATACGCGGTCGTATGTGTGAGCTGATCGCTGAAAACAAAAAGTATCCCAACCCCTCTGGGTTCTTTATGGCCGGCATGATGTCAGGTTTTCACCTGCTGCTGGATATTACGCCTGAAGAGATGCTGAAGCAGGTTCCGCTGGGTGAAGATATTGAGAAAGCGATCTCTGAACGTTCAGGCGTGATGGGGGAAGTGATTACCTATGCTATCGCCTATGAAGCGGGTGACTGGGATAAGCTACCTGCTGACTTTGATATCATGCTGTATGAAAACGCCTATCGCGAAAGCCTGAAATGGGCGAAAGACGCGATGCTGGCGATGCACGAGGATTAACTCCCCCTATCCCCCGAAACCGGAGCAATCACTAACCGAGGTACTGTGCAATATCAACCTCATCGATCTGCTCCGGTAACAGATAACGCTCAGCATAGACCTTATAGATACCCGCACTCAGGAACAGATCGAAAAGTTCCGGATCTATATGTTGATCCTTCTTGAAGAAGCTGAGTATACGGATAGATTCCGACAGGGTTTTAGCTTTTTTATAGGGACGATCCGACGCTGTTAACGCCTCAAAAATATCAGCTATTGCCATAATCCGCGCCGGTATAGATAGCTGCTCTGCGGTCAGCTTACGCGGATACCCGGTACCGATCAGGGTTTCATGGTGGGAGCCGGCAATCTCTGGCACGCGGCTCAGATTGGGCGGGAACGGCATCTGTTCAAGTATCGCAATGGTCTGAATCACATGCTCATTGATCTTAAATCGCTCCTCATCGGTCAGCGTTCCCCGATCAACGACAAGGTTGTGAAGTTCCCCGTGATTATACAGGTACTCAGGAATCTCCATTTTGAAACCGAACTTCTCATCTAGCGCCTTGTTTTCCGGCCGTTCAATCAGATGCTCAGGCCGGTCACTTAACAGAGCTTCAGCTACCGGCAACGTCTGTTCGTCACCCTTAGGATAGCGCGCCAGCTCTTCATGGGAGAGACCCAGGCGGTTATCGAAATTACGTAGCCAGCTCTGCTGAGCAATCTGACGAATACGTTCAATCTTTTCAGGATCGAGAAACTCACCGCCCTCGTTACAGCCCGCGATAAATTCAAAATCATCCAGCAGCTGCTGCTTACGTGATGCATAGCGCCCATTCGCTGTTTCAGGAGACTCTTTACGCTCGTAGAGCGCTTCGAGGCGCTCTATCTGGGCATCGCGCAACAACACCTCAAACCGGGTACGAACCTCATGGATACGATTATGGATCGTCTCCAGCTTGGTCGCTTTATCCACAACAAATTCGGGCGTCGTTACCTTACCGCAATCATGCAACCAAGCCGCTATATTGAACTCCCGCCACTCATCTTCGGTGCTGAAGTTAAACTCTGCCAGCGGCCCCTGTTTTACATCACAGGCAGCCTGACACAGCAAAGTTGCCAATTCAGGTACGCGCTCACAGTGACCACCGGTATAGGCGCTCTTCGCATCGATGGCACCCGCGATCATCTTGATCATCGCATCCATCATATTTTTCTGCGCTTCAACCAGATCCTGATTCTCAAGTGCTACGGCAGCCTGAGTTGCCAGTGCATCGATAAAGCGAACCGCACGATTGCTAAAATTACCAATGATCCTGCTCATCGGATCAACAGCATTTATCAGTACCACGACTCCCCGGCTGGTCCCGTCAGCAAGCAGCATCGGCACTATCAGCAGTGATACAACAGGGCTGTTTGACTGGGTACGGAAGGTTTTCCAGCGTCCGGTTTTCAACTCAGCGTCTCGTACCTGAATAACTTTTGACTCGTTACACGACTGAGTTAACAGGCAACGCTGCTCTGACGGCTGGTGGGTATCGATAACCTCAGACCAGTACTCCAGCAAGCCACGCTGTGCAACAACTTCGAGCTTCCCGTGCTCCGAGCGCAACAGGATTACGGACGCCTCACAGGGTGCCATATCTTCAATCCCGTCCAGCGTCATCTGTAGCAACGGATTACGCTGCTCAACCCGCCCAAACGCAATACCGTTTTCCACCAGGCGCGCCATCTTGGCCTGAGCATCACTGAGGTTTTCCAGCACCGCATTGGTAAAGAAGATCGCCAGCAGTGCTGATATACCCAACACAACGCTGGTCGCCGAGAAGAGTACACCCAGTGACCAGAACAGATAGAACCCCAGTGATAGAAACAGCCCTGTAAATATCACTATCAGACCCAGCATCCAGACCGGTTTATGCTTCAGCAGAGCACCGACTCGCGTTTCCGGGCGGGGAACAAACCAGATCAGCAGCAGGCCTACAACCAGTATGATCAGCATCTCCACCAGAGGCAGCCATACCGGACGCTTCAGCAACGTACCATCAAACATCGATTCCAGAAGTTGCGCCTGAATCTCGACCCCAGGAACCAGTTCGCCAAGCGAAGTAAAGCGCATGTCTGCAAGACCCGTTCCCGCCAGACCGATCAGTACCAGTTTGCTTTGCAGCATAGCGGGGTCAAAGTCACCGCTTAGCAGATCAGCAACAGGCAGATAGCGATAACGGGTGGAATCGATTGGGGCGTAATGTATCCAGACATCTGAGTTAGGTTGAGTTTTGACACTAAGATCCGCCACCTCAACAGACTCAACTCCCAACAAAGAGGAGTTAACCTGAATCGCATCTTGTCCTGTCGCGACACGCAGCATCTCCATCGCCATACCCGACACCAACTGACCATTAACCGCCGCAATTAGCGGGATACGCCGAACAGCACCGGACTGACTCGGCACGCTTAACAGCGCCTGACCGGCAGCAGCCTGCTGAAACTCCGGCAGACTGGCGAGAACCTGTGGGTAGTTTGTTACATAGGAGAGCGGATCACTGCCGATAACCTCCAGTGGTACTGTCAGCATCTCATCACTGGTGGTATAGGCTTTAAAGTCAAAGCCCGCAGCACCTAGTACAGTTGGACCGCTACTGAGCGACATCGACAACTCAAAATCGGTGGAGGGTAGCGCAGCCAGCTCATTAATCAGATATTTCTGTTCTGGTGCCAGACGGCGGGTCAGCTTATCCAGAGAATTCTGATCCTCCTCCGGCATATAGATATCAATACCTATCGCTGCCGGACCATATTCATCGGCGGTATTAATCACCTTTGCCAGAATATCCCTTGGCCAGGGCCACTGCCCAAATCTTGCCAGACTATTCTCATCAATCGCCAGAATAGTAACCGGCTGACTCTGAGGTTCTCGCGGATGGAGCCGCTGATAGGTATCAAACAGACCCGACTGGATCTTTTCAACCGGGGAACGAACCGTATCCAAAGCGGCGGATAGCCAATGGGGATAGTGATTACGTACAGCGACGGGCAGTCCGAACAAGGTCTCTATAACCAGTATCGAGACCAGCAGAAATACCGCAAGCGGCCGCCCTCTGGTTACGCCAATAATACGTTGTAACGCGGGGCGACTTGTCAGCAGGTTTAATTGCATGGCAGCCAGTTAAGTTCAGAAAAGTTGTCTAGCGGACAATAATCTCTACACGACGGTTATCTGGCTCATCGACATTATCTGCAGTTGGTACAGCCAGTTCACGCTCACCACGACCAGCAGCCTCAAGCAGATCAAGTGATATACCCTGAGCAGCGAGGATATCAACAACCGTTTGCGCACGCTGTTTCGAAAGCCGGTCATTAGCGTCCAGTGATCCCACAGTATCTGTATGTCCGGTAACACGGATCTCAGGTGCTTTACGTTTCGACAGATCATCCAGCATCGCCTGAATAACCACCGCAGAGTCCGGTGTCAGCTCCGTTGCTGAACCTGGCAGAAAACGCACAACAAATCGGTCTGAGGCACGGGGCTGTGTTGCAAGCAACTGACCAAAGCTGGCCTGGACCTCCTCAGCACTTGAAGCCAGACTTTCTATCTCACCCGCTTCACCAACCTGAACCGAACCATACGCGCTATCAATAAGTTCACTGCTCTGGCCTACAGCAACGATTACCGCGCCTACTTTACCTTCAGCATCAGGAAGCAGAATCACTCTGTCCATTGGGTCACAGCCCGGCTGCAGCTTTGAAGAGGTGTAGGTTGTTCTGACACAAACACCCTGTGTATCCCGCACCGGAACACCTGATGGGCTTTTTACATAACTGCCAGCTTCAACCATAGGAACCCATATCGCACCGAGGGATACACTAAGGGTTGCGACCGTTGTAAGAACTGCATTTTTCGCTGCCTTAGCCATCACTTCTGCTCCCCTGCTACCTCAATAATGAACTCAGTTCCGCGCACGCCCAGTGTCATGCTACCAGTATTGAAACTGACCGACTCGGGATTCGCCTTCGCCAGCTGTCCAGAGACCACCGCCAGACTTCCCTTTTTAACACTGGTATTCAGACGCCCCTGATGCGTTGTGGTATCGAAACTGAACTGGTCAATCACCAGAGATGAGCTCGGACCTGCTGTTAGTCGGGTGTTATCACGCAGCGTTATGCCGGCAAAGCTCAGTGCTTCAGTTGTCAGGGTGTCCCCAGCCATGACCGCATCCCCGACTTTAACGTCCAGACTTTCACCTACCCGGCTAATATTCACAGATCCCTTCAGAGTCTTGATAGTACCTGCACGTTCTGCCGCATCGGCAATGGAGGTCAGACTGATCAGGACCAATGCTACCCCCAGAATTGAGTTCGATCTTTTCAACTTAGTACCCTCAGCTTTTCGGTTTAAAAGCAGTTTAGTGCGCCAATTCATTATGGAAGGCGTTTGGCAGTATCACAAGTTGAAAGGTATTTGAGATCAAACTTTAACGAGATAGTGTGTAATTTAAGACAAATAAAAAGGGGTATCACTCGATACCCCTCTCTTCAACAGCTTCAATCAGTATTGTAGCTGCTATCAGCCCTCGATTGGGTAGGCTGGCAGTGTGCAGTTAGAGACTTCACGCGCCAGACGCAGTACCTGACAGCTGTAACCGAACTCGTTGTCATACCAAACGTAAAGTACACATGAGTTACCACTGGAGATAGTCGCTAGAGCATCAACCACACCTGCAGAGCGTGAACCCACAAAGTCAGTCGAAACCGCTTCAGGAGAGTTACTGAAACCAACCTGCTTCTGCAGGTCGGAGTGAACCGCAACCGTACGCAGGTAATCATTCAGCGTATCTTTGTCCGTTGCCTTCTCAAGGTTCAGGTTCAGGATCGCCATACTTACGTTTGGAGTCGGTACGCGGATAGCGTTACCAGTCAGTTTGCCTTCCATCTCAGGCAGCGCCTTAGCAACCGCTTTGGCTGCACCCGTTTCAGTCAGCACCATGTTGAGTGCTGCTGCACGGCCACGACGGTCACCCTTGTGGTAGTTGTCGATCAGGTTCTGGTCGTTAGTGTAGGAGTGAACCGTCTCTACGTGACCGTTAATCACACCGTACTCGTCGTTCATCGCTTTAAGAACCGGCGTGATCGCATTGGTTGTACAGGAAGCGGCTGACAGGATCTTATCGTCTGCAGAGATATCGTTGTTGTTTACACCCATAACGATATTCTTAACGCCCTTACCTGGAGCAGTCAGGATAACGCGGCCGGCGCCTTTTGACTGCAGGTGACGGGAGAGACCCTCTTTATCACGCCACATACCTGTGTTGTCGATAATCAGCGCATCTTTGATACCATAAGCGGTGTAATCTACCTCTTCCGGGCTGTTAGCAAAGATAACTTTGATTGCATTACCATTCACGTAAAGTGACTGGTTCTCTTCGTCCACCTGGATGGTACCGTTGAAAGAACCGTGAACTGAGTCACGACGCAGCAGACTGGCGCGTTTTTCCAGATCATTATCAGCTTTGCCCTTACGTACAACGATTGCACGCAGCTTCAGGGAGTGGTCCGCGCCTGAACGGTTGATCATCAGACGTGCCAGCAGACGACCGATACGGCCAAATCCGTACAGCACTACATCCTGACCATTGTTCTCGGAGTTGTCTTCAACCGTAGCAGCCAGCTCTTCTGCCAGGAAAGCAGCCAGATCACCACCGCCCTGCTTACGGAATTTAACTGCCAGCTTACCGATATCCAGATGAGCGTTGCGGATACCCATATCAGCAACCTTCTCAAGGACAGGGAAGGTATCTACAACAGACAACTCTTCATCTTCGATCTGGCGAACATAGCGGTGAGCTTTGAGAAGGTCGATTACTGAACGTTTAACAGCCAATTGGCCAAAAATCGAAGTCTCAACATTGCTTTCGCGATAGAGACGGCCAATGATAGGGATCATCGCTTCTGCGATAGATTCACGGGCATTCCATTCAGCAAGCATAAGTTCTTGGGTCACTGTATTCTCCAGGGTTCCAGGTTGGGTCCGGTCCAGATCCGGCTAAATCGGGTGCGTATGATCTCACCTTAGATGCCAAACCACAATACGACTTACTTAGTATAAGTTGTTGATATTACTTGTAGAAATAACAAACAAAACGAACTACAAGACTACATATGATGGTTTTTTTAGTAAGTTTACGCAAATCACAATTCCGATCGTACCTAGCTTCAATGACTTAGCGCAGCCTGATGAGGTTCAGATTCACCTGCAAAATCTGTGTAAAAAAATTGTCGGAATTTCGGGTTGTTCTAACAAGTACTACTAGCTATGACAGATTTCATGCCCCCAAGCGCCGTCGGGCACGGCTTGATGCACCATTTTTTATCGCCCAGGTTAGTACTCGAGTCATTACCGTCATTCCTGACCGGGTAACAGCACGGTTCCAGGCTGAGGGTCTCGACTGCATTTTCATAATCGCCCAGTCCGGTAACAGATTGATAGCTGCACTCGTCATCAGGCGACGCACCGGCTCGGTCATTCTCGAGGGTGAAGGAGCATTAATTACGGCATCTAAAACGGCCTGAGTTCTCTGATCAAAGTTCAACTCATCCTTCATCGAAGAGAGGTACAGATCAACCTCAACCCGACTTTCAGGAACCCAGTCAGCGCCCAGAGATCTGGCGATCAACGCAACCTCGGTGTAATAGCGATCAACCTCTTCAGCAGTAAGCGGTATACGACTGTAAGACTGGAATGCGCGAATAAAGCTCGATACCTCTGCCACATGCACCCAACGTAGTAACTCAGGGTCGTTCGCCCTGTAGCAACGTCCATCTGGAGCAACCCCTTCGACCTGCGAGTGGACCCTGTTAATACAATCAATAAGCGCCTGGGCATCCGCTGTCGAGGCAAAGCTGGTTCCGGCAATAAACTGACTGGTACGCCGCAATCGACCGATCATATCGTTGCGAAAATTTGAGTGATCCCAGACGCCAGCCAAGGCCAGAGGATGAAGCATCTGCAGAAGCAGTGCACTGATACCACCGCAGAGCATTGATGGAAAATGTGAATGCACTTTCCAGACGATGGAGTCGGGACCAAACAGTCCCGGATCCCCCTTTGGGTTTTCGTAATCGATAGTATTCAACGCCAGACCGGTCAGACTAAACACCTGACGCTCTATCCGCTTACGTATAAATTCCATCAACTACACTTCCTGAAACCGCATTAATTGATACAGCTCAATATTGAATGAGATACAGGAAAGATCCAAGAATAAATAGAAATAGTCCATTCACATTAATTAATATGTTAAGTAATATGCGTTTCATAGGATAACAATAGAGGAATCGTCATGGGCAAGCTCGCACTGGTCGCTAAGATCACTCACGTCCCATCAATGTATCTATCCGAACTGGATGGTCCACGCAAGGGAAGCCGTCAGGCAGCAATCAACGGACATAAGGAAATTGGTCGACGTTGCAGAGAACTGGGCGTAGATACCATCGTTGTCGCAGACACTCACTGGCTGGTTAATGCCGGTTATCATCTGAACTGCGCTCCAAACTTCAAGGGAGACTACACCAGCAACGAGCTACCCCACTTCATTAACTATATGGAGTATGAATTCCCTGGGAACCCTGAGCTTGGCAAGATCCTGGCTGAAGAGATGACCCGTCAGGGTGTTGATACCATGGCGCACGATGCGACCTCGCTGGCACCTGAGTACGGCACTCTGGTTCCAATGCGCTATATGAATGAAGATAAGCACTTCAAAGTGATCTCACTCTCAGCGCTGTGCACTGTGCACTACCTGAACGACAGTGCGCGTCTTGGTTGGGCACTGCGTGAAGCTGTTGAAAAGCACTATGATGGAACTGTTGCCTTTTTTGCCAGCGGTTCACTATCTCACCGCTTTGCTCAGAATGGTCAGGCACCTGACTTTTCCGACCGAGTCTGGAGCCCATTTTTGGAGATGCTTGATCACGAAGTGATCGAGATGTGGAAGCGCGGCGACTGGAAAACCTTCTGCGAAATGCTACCCGAATACGCGGTTAAAGGTCACGGCGAAGGCTTCATGCACGATACAGCGATGATGCTCGGTGCACTGGGCTGGTCTGAATATGACCAACCCGCTGAGATCCT
>JBFEXW010000054.1:0-10890 GCA_041562495.1 Marinobacterium sp.
CTAATATGAAAGAAACCCCGGTACCGAAAGGTATCGGGGTTTTTTCGTTCATCCGCCAACATCCGACAACGCATTAACGTTGGCACCTGCCCTGAGGGCAGATACCTCCTAGAGAGATACCTGTGCAGGAATCATCCGCGCAGCGGGTGGTGACGAAAGGTTGGGATGAAGATCTACCTTGTCGCGCTTAAGCTGACACCCGACGAAATAATCTCCCATCGATCAAAACCAGCGCAAAACCGATAGTCAGTGCTCCGACTACCTGATGAGCTTGCAGCCTGTCGCCCATAAACAGCCAGCCAAGCATAGATCCGCTGAGCGGAACCAACAGTGTGACCAGAAACGCGTTGCTGGGCCCGGATACTCTGATAATGTTGAAGAAGATGATATAGGCGAACGCAGTTGAGAGTGTCGCTAATGCGAGGATCGAGAATGTGGTTTCTGTTGAGGGTAGCTGATCGGGAATCTCTACACCGATAAGGGGCAGTAGCAGAGCCATAATCAGGCTGGAGGAGATAAGTTGTCCTGTTGTTGATTCCAGTGCGGGAATGTTGGTGAGATGTTTTTTCGCCCAGTACGCTGAAATACCGTAACTGAGTGCGGCTGTCAGACTGAACAGGATTCCGATGCTGGTCCCGTTTACGCTGGTTTCACTTGGGTTGAGCAGGATAACAACACCAATCAATCCGGCAAGACTGCCGAATAGTTTATTAGGGAGTAGTTTTTCACCGCCAAAGAGAGCTAGCACGCCAAACGTAAATATCGGCGTAGTCGCATTGATGATCGAGGCGAGGCTGACGCTGATATGTTGCTGAGCATAAAAGATCGCGGTAAATGGGATTACATTATTGAGTAGCCCCATACCTAAAAAGGGAATCCACTGCCTAATATGCGTGGGTAATTTCCCCTTAAATAGATAAAGTATCGGCAGCAGTGTCAGCGATGCGATGCTGACTCTTAATGCAACAAGTAGTAGCGGCTCCAGCTCTTTAACGGCAACACCGATAAACAGAAAGGAAGCACCCCATAGGAGTGATAGAAATATCAGCTTGATGAGCTGTTCATTAGACATCAACGGGATCTCTATAAGGTTTTTTAGGATTGTCGATAAAGAGATTCTGATTTCCGGTTCCGCGTATACAGCGAATGCACACTCAACTTTCCAGCCAGAAGGTAACAGGACCGTCGTTGTTTAAGCTGACCTGCATATTGGCACCGAAACTCCCAGTCTCTACTTTTAATCCGGTGTCCCTCGCTTTGGAAATAAAACATTCGTACAGACGTTTGCCTTCCTCCGGCGTAGCTCCCCGGGAGAATCCGGGACGCATCCCCTTCGAGGTGTCGGCAACCAAAGTGAACTGAGAGACCACCAGTAGTTGCCCATTAATATCTTTCAGGCTTAGATTCATCCGTCCCTGATCATCGGGAAAGATCCTGTAATTAAGCACCTTGTGCAGTAGTTTTTCAGCTCTGCTTTCGCTGTCCTCCTTTTCTACACCGAGCAGGAGGAGGATGCCGCGCTCGATTTTGCCAACAGTTTGTTGACCAACATCGACTTGGGCGTGGCTTACGCGTTGTATCAAACCTTTCATCCCTGCATATCCTCGCGACAGAACTGATCAGTGATCTGAACAAGACGATCAGTAATACCGGGCTCAAATGCTGAGTGGCCTGCATTGCGTATAATATCGAGTGTGGCATGAGGAATCGCAGCCTTGAGCGCAAAGGCCTGCTCGATCGGGCAGACCATGTCATAACGACCATGTACGATCCAGGTTGGAATATCGGACAGCTTGTGTGCATCCCGAATCAGTTGATCAGGTTCCAGAAAAGAGTTGTGGATAAAGTAGTGTGCTTCAATTCGTGCCATCGCCAGTGCAACATGCGGGTCGCCAAAATGTTCTACAATATTTGGATTCGGGTCGAGCGTGGAGCAGCGCCCTTCCCAGATAGACCAGGCCTTAGCAGCAGCCATGCGAGAAAGCTCATTATCACTGGTCAGCTTCCGGTAGTAGGCTGCGAGCATATTGTTCCGTTCCTCTTTGGCTATTGGCGCCAGATACTCCTGCCAATAGTCAGGAAATACAAAGCTGGCACCCTCCTGGTAGAACCAGTGAATATCTCTTGGACGACATAGAAAAATACCGCGGAGAACCAGCCCTGATACCCGTTCGGGATACTCTTCGGCATAGGCCAGACTGAGCGTCGATCCCCAGCTACCGCCAAACAGTAACCAGTTATCGACATTCAGTGTCAGACGGATCCTTTCCATATCTTGAATCAGTGCCTGAGAGTTGTTCTGTTCCAGTGAACCGTGCGGCAGTGATCGGCCACAGCCGCGTTGATCAAACAGAATGATTCGATAGCGCTCAGGATTAAAGAAGCGTCTGTGCTCTGGTGAACATCCACCGCCGGGACCGCCGTGAACGAAAAGTACAGGTATGCCCTGAGGGTTGCCTGCCTCTTCGACATAGATTGTATGGCCTTCACCTACATCAAGGTGTTGGCTGGCGGTGCTCTTTAACTCCGGGTACAAGGTTCTCATTCTGTAGGCAGTCCTAATTCGGTTAAGCGTTGTTTGCGTATCTCTATTAGTTGCTCGATCTCTTTCACTTCTCTAGGTGAGGCATTGGTTTTTAGCCCCTCTGCAATCGCATAATTTATGCGGGCTTTATGAAGATCAAAAAAATCTGTTAATGATTTAGCCAGCTCCAGACGCTTGTCTGGGTAGAGTGTTACCAAGTGTTCAGTCAGCTCTCCGGCCTGACGGGGAAGCTTTAATACCATCTGAAGTGCGACCTCATCTGCCTGCAAATGGGCGGATTCCAATGCTGTCTTGATCAGCTTCTGAGGATTTCTGGGTGCTTGCTTCAGTGCTTCTATCAGTAGCTTTAAAGCTGGTTCGGCAATTTCGGCGGCAACGTACTCTTCAAGTGGCGGTATTGAAACAGGATTGGTTGTAACCTGATAGGGTTGAACCGGTTCAAGGCGCTCAGTACGTATAAATAGCTTACGGATCAGCAGAAATGCCATCAGGATCAGGTGAAGTACAATCACATAAAAATAGAGCCAGATCTCGTTAAATGCGGTCATTAATGTACCCGCAATGATCGGGCCCAGAATACCCCCTACCCCCAGAAGGATTTGCATGGTGCTGGTGGCGGGCATCGCTTCCTTAGTATCAATATGATCAAACACCTGTGTAACAGCCAGTGGGAATATTGCTGCTCCGGCACCACCTGATAGCAGAAAGAAAATCACCACCAGACCCGTCGGCAGGGTTGAATGGTTATCAAGGATAATTACCGCATTAGATAATATGCCGACCAGCATTAGAGCTGCACCAACGGTTCGTTTGTCAAAACGATCAGCAAACCATCCGGTTGGATACTGGGTCAGGAGCCCTCCAAGAAGATAAGAGCCCAGAATGACAGACAATAGTGGCCCTTCAAATCCCCTTGCGTACGCATAGAGTGCTATAAGCGAGACGCTTGCTGAGCCGATTGAGCCGGCAATAATGCAAGAGAAAGCCCCCGAAGGGGAATAGTGCCACAGCTTTTTCAGAGACATAGCACGACTACGGCCGGGTAGCTCCGGCTGTGGCATGCGGCTCATAGCCATAATGATCAGAGCAACCGCCAGAAGTGCGCTAATGACGCCATAGAGGCGTATGTCGCCCTGACCTGTCTGACTCATCAGGAAAGGAGCGGTACCGAAGCCAAGTGCGAAGAATATCTGGTAGACGCTGAACAGTTTTCCTCGGTTGCTGCTATCGCTCATTACGTTGAGCCAGCTTTCCAGTGTGATGAAACTTGTTATAAAGCAGAAACCTGCAATCACACGCAGGGCGGCTATTACTGGAAAAGAATCGAGAAAGCTATGTGCGATAGATACGACCGAAAGTGTTGCTGCCATGCTGGCAAAAGCACGGATATGACCGACGCGACTTACTATCTTTGAGCCCAGAAGGCCTGCGGTAATTGAACCTGTGGCGAACATTCCCATCGCTATCCCGACCTGAGATGAGTTCAGTCCTGTCTGTTTCATCTGAAGTGGTAATATCAGAAAGAACAGGTTATGGCTGAGAGCCATCCCGATAATCGAGAATAAAATTGGACTTACGCGGTAGAAGATGCTGTTGCTCATCAGCGATTCCGTAAGACTGGTCTGAATCAGGGGGTGTATCCGAGTGTAACTCTCTAAAATTGGGATTTCAGCATAAAAAAGCGGTGCTCAGCCTGAGGCTGGCACCGCTTTCATTTAAATGGCCCGAAGCTTATTTTTTAGAGCGCTTACGCTCATTCTCTTTAAGAAGCTTCTTGCGAATACGGATGCTTTCAGGTGTTACCTCTACCAGCTCGTCATCTTCGATGAAGTCGAGCGCCTGTTCCAGTGTGAAACGGATAGGCGGAGTCAGGACGATGTTCTCGTCGGTGCCTGATGCACGTACGTTGGTTAGCTGCTTACCTTTGGTTGGGTTAACCGTCAGGTCGTTAGAGCGGCTGTGGATACCGATAATCATACCTTCATAAACATCGATATTTGGACCGATCAGTAGACGACCGCGCTCCTGCAGAGAGAAGAGTGCATATCCCAGTACCTTGCCATTAACCATGGAAACCAGTACCCCATTATTGCGAGTAACGGTTTCACCCTCTTTAACTTCGCCATAGTGGTCGAAGACAGAGTTCATGATGCCGGTACCGGAGGTCATGGTTAGGAACTGGCTACGGAAACCGATCAGGCCACGTGAAGGGATCATGAATGTAAGGCGTACACGGCCTTTGCCATCCACTTCCATATTGGTCATGTCTCCACGACGTTTACCAAGCTCCTCGATGATGGATCCCTGATGCTGCTCTTCAACATCGATCATCACCATCTCGAAAGGTTCCTGGACCTGACCGTCAACGACCTTCTGGATAACTTCAGGGCGTGATACGCCAAGTTCGAAACCTTCACGACGCATTGACTCAATCAATACAGACAGATGAAGTTCGCCTCGGCCTGATACGCGGAATTTCTCAGGGCTATCGCCCTCTTCAACGCGCAGGGCAACGTTGTGGATCAGTTCGCGTTCCAGGCGTTCCTTGATGTTGCGGCTGGTAACGAACTTGCCTTCCTGACCGGCGAAAGGAGAGTCGTTGACCTGGAATGTCATCGATACGGTAGGTTCGTCTACAGAGAGTGCTGGTAGCGCTTCAACAACATCAGGGTTACAGAGAGTATCTGAGATATTGAGTTCATCCATACCGGTGACACAGATGATGTCGCCTGCCTGAGCTTCGGGTACATCGACGCGCTCAAGACCGTGGTAACCCATGATCTTCAGTACGCGGCCATTACGGACTTTGGCATGGCTGTCGATCACTTTTACCGGGGTATTTGTTTTGATCTGTCCACGTGTAACACGACCAACGCCAATAACACCAACGAAACTGTTGTAGTCCAGTGCAGAAACCTGCATTTGGAATGGACCATCAACGTCTACGCGTGGTGCATGAACATGCTTGATGATCGCCTCAAACAGCGGAGTCATATCTTCCGCCATCGCTTCCGGATCATCTCCGGCTATACCGTTCAGTGCTGATGCATAAACGATCGGGAAGTCTAGCTGCTCGTCAGTTGCGCCAAGATTATCAAACAGATCAAATACCTGATCCATAACCCAGTCAGGACGTGCACCAGGACGGTCGATTTTGTTAATGACTACGATTGGATTAAGTCCGCGTGCGAAGGCTTTCTGGGTAACAAACCGTGTCTGTGGCATAGGTCCGTCTACCGCATCCACCAGCAGAAGGACAGAGTCGACCATCGACAATACACGTTCTACTTCACCGCCAAAGTCGGCGTGCCCGGGAGTGTCAACGATGTTGATACGGTAGTCGTTCCAGGTAATCGCTGTATTCTTGGCCAGAATGGTAATGCCGCGCTCTTTCTCCTGGTCATTTGAGTCCATAACGCGCTCAGCGCCTTCGTCGCGGCGGCCAAGTGTGCCTGACTGCTGCAGAAGCTTATCGACGAGAGTGGTTTTGCCATGGTCGACGTGTGCGATGATGGCGATATTACGAAGGTTTTCGATCACAAGGTTGTCCCCGATTTAAGAATGTCGCGGATTATACGCGGCTATGCGGGTAAGTGCACTGAACAGGAGCGAATTCGACGATATTTATCCTGTTGGGGGCGACGGAATTATTGAAATAGTTCAGGACTAACTTAGTGCAAATTTTTTGGTCTGGAGTATGATATTGCACCAGAACTGAAATGTATAAATGGACGTTCGCACCCTTTTGGTGCGTTATCTTTATATGTGCGTCATATTGGTGCGATTGGCTGGTTTGTGTAATTTTTTTAATCAATCCAAGCGCTCGAAAATAAAGTGAATTTTTGAAATGGCACGCTGCTTGCTAATACAGAAGCACGAGTTAAATCATATAGCTCTAAAGTATTGAGCTGAAACTTATAGGCTTACAAGTCTGGCAAATTCTGAAATGGAGAGGGCCAAATGTCAGAAACTCTTAATCTGATCAAAGAAACTGGTGCAAAGTGGGTCGACCTGCGTTTCACCGACTCAAAAGGTAAAGAACAGCACGTTACTATTCCTGTTCACGAAGTAGGTGAAGACTTCTTCGAAGAAGGCAAAATGTTTGACGGCTCCTCTATCGAAGGATGGAAGGGCATCAATGATTCTGACATGATCCTGCTCCCAGACGACAGTGCTTCGATCGTTGATCCGTTCTCTGAAGATGCAACTGTAATCGTACGTTGTACTATCGTTGAGCCTTCTACTGGTCTGGGTTACGACCGTGATCCCCGCTCTATAGCACAGCGTGCAGAAGAGTATCTGAAGTCTACAGGTATTGCTGACAGTGCAATGTTCGGTCCAGAGCCAGAGTTCTTCGTATTTGACGAAGTTCACTTCCACAACGACATGTCTGGTTGTGGTTACACTCTGACTTCTGAAGAAGCGGCATGGTCTTCTAACAGCAAGTTTGAAGGCGGTAACACGGGGCACCGTCCACGTGTTAAAGGCGGTTACTTCCCGGTACCACCCGTTGACTCTCTGCATGATCTGCGTGCTGCAATGTGCGATGCGATGACTGCAATGGGTCTGCACGTTGAAGTACATCACCATGAAGTAGCAACTGCTGGTCAGTGTGAGATCGGTGGTGCAGGTAACACGCTGGTTAAGAAAGCTGACGAAGTTCAGATTCTTAAGTACGCTGTTCACAACGTTGCTCATGCATACGGCAAAACTGCTACTTTCATGCCTAAGCCAATCGTTGGTGACAACGGTTCTGGTATGCACGTTCACCAGTCTCTGTCGAAAGATGGCGTTAACATCTTCGCAGGCGATGCTTATGCAGGTCTGAGCGAATCGGCTCTGTACTACATCGGTGGTATCATCAAGCACGCTAAAGCACTGAACGCTCTGTGTAACCCATCAACTAACTCATACAAGCGTCTGGTTCCTGGCTTCGAAGCTCCGGTAATGCTGGCTTACTCTGCTCGTAACCGTTCTGCATCTATCCGTATCCCATACGTGACCAGCCCTAAAGGTCGTCGTATTGAGACTCGTTTCCCTGATCCAACGGCTAACCCATACCTGTGTTTTGCGGCACTGATGATGGCGGGGCTGGACGGTATCCAGAACAAGATCCATCCTGGTGATGCTGCAGATAAAGACCTGTACGATCTGCCTCCAGAAGAAGCTGCAGAGATCCCACAGGTGTGTAGCACTCTGACGGAAGCGCTGGATGCTCTGGAAGCTGATCACGAGTTCCTGACTCGTGGTGGTGTGTTCTCTGATGATATGCTGAACGCTTACATTGAGCTGAAGCGTGACGAAGTTCAGAAGATCAACATGACCACTCACCCTGTTGAATACGATCTGTACTACTCAGTATAAGATCTGCTATTCAGAAAAAACCCGGCTTTAGATGCCGGGTTTTTTTTGCTCCAAAAAAGGTGTGTCTACGGAGCTGATGATTTCTAATGCGGGATTAATGGGAGAGTGCACTATAATGGTGCGCATGGGGAGGGTGATCGTTAATCGGTGAGCTACGGAATGGCACAGCTTTACAGCGATTGCACGAAATTGGGATTTTGGCAGCATATTTGCATTGTAGAAGTGAACCGGAGTCTTATTTTTTATGCCGATGAAAGAGCAGTATCAAAATCTTGTAGAGAGCCTTTCCAGTGCCATTATGGTTCTTGATCAGTCTGGCTGCGTCGAGTTTGCGAACTCGGCGGCGGAGATACTGTTAGAGGCAAGTGCTAAGCGGCTTAAGGGAGTATCCGCAGAGATCCTGTTTGCTGGAAACCGGGACGAGATCGATTTGATTGCACTGGTGCGTCGATCGGCTCAAAGGTTTAGTAAACGTGAAGTGCAGATGGTGACGCTGGCGGGGAATCTGATTACGGTAGATTACAGTATCTCTCTGTTAAGCACAGGAGAGTTGCTGCTTGAAGCCGTAGCACGCGATCGCCTGTTGCGGATTGAGCGTGAAGAGGAGCTGCTAAATCACCATGCAACTGCACGTAATCTGGTTAAGGGGCTGGCGCACGAGATCAAAAATCCACTTGGTGGTATTCGTGGTGCGGCACAACTGTTGGATCGTGAGCTGGAAAGTGAAGAGCTTCATGAATATACCCGTATCATCATTCATGAGGCTGATAGGCTAAGGAATCTGGTTGATCGCCTGATGGGCCCCTACCGCAAACCTAAGATCGAAAGTGTCAATGTTCATGCGGTACTTGAGCATGTTCGATCATTAATAGATGTGGAGTCCGAGGGGAAAATAACACTTATTCGTGATTATGATCCGAGTATTCCGGAATTTGACGGGGACTATGAGCAGCTTATTCAGGCTACTCTGAATATATGTCGCAACGCTTATCAGGCACTTACCGAGTCAGAAACAGCAAACCCGGAGATTCTTATTCGTACGCGTGCTATGCGGCGTATAACGCTGGGGACTGAGCATCATCGTTTAGTCTGTTGTGTTGAGATTACTGATAATGGTCCCGGTATTCCTCCGGCACTTATCAACACCATATTCTATCCGATGGTGACCGGTCGGGCTGAAGGGAGTGGTCTGGGGCTTTCCATCGCACAATCGATTATTAATCAGCATCAGGGACTTATCGAGTGCAGTTCGGTTCCTGGTAAAACGAGTTTCCAACTCTACATTCCGTTGGAGAGTAAGGATGTCAGCTAAGGCAAAGGTATGGATCGTCGATGATGATCGTTCAATCAGATGGGTGCTGGATAAGGCGTTAAGTTCGGCAAGTCTGGATACCGAAGTTTTCGAATCGGGTGATTCGCTACTACGGCGTATTCAGCGAGAGAAGCCTGATGTCATTATCAGTGATATTCGTATGCCGGGGGTTGATGGTCTGGAGATGCTTGCTCAGATCCAGAAGGATCATCCGCAGATTCCAACGATTATTATGACGGCGCATTCAGATCTTGATAGTGCGGTCGCGTCATATCAGGGAGGGGCGTTTGAATACCTGCCCAAGCCATTCGATGTCGATGACGCGGTCTCGTTGGTCCGGCGAGCGGTCGAACATGCGGAAGAGCAGCGTGTGCAGGGGGTAGAAGTACCGGATGAAACCAGTACCGAAATCATTGGTGAAGCGCCGGCGATGCAGGAGGTGTTTCGTGCAATCGGACGTCTCTCTCACTCCAATATAACCGTTCTGATCAACGGCGAATCGGGTACAGGTAAAGAGCTGGTGGCTCATGCGCTGCACCGTCACAGTCCGCGCGCTGCTAACCCGTTTATACCGCTGAATATGGCAGCAATACCCCGTGATCTGATTGAGTCTGAGCTATTTGGTCATGAGAAGGGGGCTTTTACCGGTGCTCAGGCTACGCGTCGGGGGCGGTTTGAGCAGGCCGATGGCGGCACGCTGTTTCTTGATGAGATCGGTGATATGCCGGCGGAGACACAGACCCGGCTGCTGAGGGTTCTGGCTGATGGTGAGTTTTATCGTGTCGGAGGTCATACCCCGGTGAAGGTTGACGTGCGGATAATTGCCGCGACGCATCAGAACCTGGAAGGCCTGGTGAAACAGGGTAAGTTTCGAGAAGATCTGTTCCATCGCCTCAACGTTATTCGTGTACATATTCCTTCGCTATCGCAGCGTCGCGAGGATATTCCTCGGTTGGCGCGTCATTTTCTGTCTCGCTCTGCTAAGGAACTGGATGTTGAGCCTAAAGTGCTTCGTCCGGAAGCGGAAGCGTTTCTGTGCAAGCTGACTTGGCTAGGCAACGTCCGTCAGCTAGAAAACACCTGTCGCTGGCTGACGGTTATGGCATCGGGGCGCGAAGTCCTGGTTTCTGATATGCCGCCGGAACTGCTGGAGTCTGAGTCTGTTCGTCCCGTAGTGCATGATAACTGGGAGCAGGCGTTGCGGGCTTGGGCTGATCAGCAGCTGTTCGAGGGAAATCGTGGCATACTTAAAGAAGCCGTGCCCCAGTTTGAACGAGTGCTGATCGAGACCGCGCTGAAACATTCCGGCGGTCGCCGTCGGGATGCTTCAGAGCTGTTGGGTTGGGGGCGGAACACCCTAACGCGTAAGATTAAGGAGCTGCAGATGGATCTGGATGAGTTGCCGGAGTCTGATGACAGCGTTCACTAACTGAGGTCATCCCCCTATACTAGGCCCAGATCTTTACTGGGCCGCCACCATGCTTGATGTTGTTCTCTATCAACCTGAAATTCCACCTAATACCGGTAACATTATCCGCCTCTGTGCCAACACCGGTTTTCGTCTGCATCTGATTCGCCCGTTGGGTTTTGAACTCGATGATAAGCGGTTGCGTCGTGCAGGTCTGGATTATCACGAGTTTGCAAAGCTGCAGGTTCACGATAGTCTGGA
>JBFEXW010000055.1:0-10790 GCA_041562495.1 Marinobacterium sp.
TAGAGCTACCAGTATGGTGCTAAGAGAATAGAAGAAAAGGTTGTTGTACGCGTTCAGTGACATTATCTGCGTTGCGATCGTAAAGGCGGCAATCGGGAAAGAGTATGCCCACCAGGAGATAAAAAACGGCAGACGTGAGAAGCGCGGTAGCTGTACCAGCATCAGCATCACGGTAAACATCGCGGTGTAGTAAAGAATGTGAGCAAAATTGTCGACTATGCCTGCGTTAAGTTTTACATAGGCCACAAAGCCCACAGCTGGCGGTGCTACCAGAATAACCATCGTAGGCAGCAACTGATCAGGAATCGGTTCATGAAATATCACACGGTTAAACACCAGTACTTTCAGTACGATCCAGAACACGAGGCCGATTGAGAAAAATAACCAGCTAATCTCGTTGAATCCGAGGTCTACGCCAGCAATCGGAGCGATGATGTTACCGACAATCGGAATAAACCAGGCTGGGGTAGTGTGTTGAATCTGCCAGTGAGTGTGATGAATCCAGCGGTTCATCAGATAGAGTGTCAGAATCAGTTGAATGCTGGCACCCAGAGCCCAGAGAAAGCCAGCAATACCAGGTAAAGAATCAACAAGCCCGGCAGAGATCAGCATCAGACCGATTGAAAAAGCTGGAAAGAAACTGATTTTAATCGGGTGGTTAAACTCAGCGATCACCTGTGTACTGAAGCGAATCACTTTTAGCAGATAGCTGAGGGTCAGCGTAGACAGCAGTACGGCAGTCAAGATCAGCAGAACTTGCCAGATAACTTCCGGCGCGTTCAGCGCAGCTACCGCTTTTTTCCAGGCTAGTGTTAGTCCAGCCATGCCCATGACAGTTGCGAACAGGGCTACAGGCATATGCTGGAGCCGGGAGGTATTTTCGATGGACATGCGTATTCCTAAATATTGGGAGCGGCTAATGTATGTTGCGCGGATGAAAGGTTCAAGTGCAGCCAGAGATTCTTAGCCATTTCCAAGGTTCTGGCGCTGCTGAATAGGCAGCGTCGAACTCCAGTGGCTTGAGACGTGTTCAGCCTGATAAGCCAGACGTTTCAGTTCCGTCAGATAGTCGAGTATCGCGATGCTCTCTTCAGTGCCGATAATCCCCTCGATTGTCCGTTCCAGTATCAGCAGTTTTACATCCTGATAGGTTTGTCTGATCCTGCGAACGATGCGGTGGCTGTCGATCCCCTGTACATCTCTCGTTTCATCGATGGTGCAGGCAAAAAGAAGTTCAATAATCTCGCTTTTCAGCTGTGAAATAGCGTGGTTGATACTCTGATCGTCGATCTGATTGATCAACGACTGCTGATTTGGCAGCAGAGAGGTTAAGCGCGCTATTTCACTGATATAACGCGCGACTCTTATTGATGCAGGGAGAGTGTCAGCGATCTCCTGACTGATATTCTGCCTCGCAAGCTTCTGATTAAAGCCGACAATTGCGGCGATCAGGGTCTGAATTGCATCGTTCTGTTTATGCATCTGCAGGGTATCTTTTTCTATGCTCAGCATATTTTCAGCGAGGTTGATTGCCAGTGTATTAGCACGGGCGAGTTCTCTATTGATCGCTTCTACCGCGAGAGGGGGAGAGGCCAGAATTGTATCGTCGAGGTACTGAGGCCGACTCTCAATCTCTTCAAACGAACGGAAGCGTCTGTTCAGAAAACCCTCCATACGATCGGTCATTGGCCAGATCAGAATAACACCCGCTACGTTAAAGAGTGTGTGAAACAGAGCAAGCATGATGACGGGATCAAATCGAGAGACATCTAGCCGATCAATAGAACCCGATATCAGGCTTAGAACCAGCACGCCAATAAGGGCAGTCTGAAGGTTGAAGATAACGTGGGCTGCGGATATGCGTTTAGCGTTGGGTGTTGCGCCGATTGATGCAAACAGCGCTGTTGTTGTGGTGCTGATATTGGCACCGATTACGATAGCTGCGGCCGCACTCATACCCAGGCTGCCGACGCTGACCATCGATAGTGCGATCGCCATAACGGCCGAAGATGACTGTGTCAGAACGGTGAGCAGAATACCGGCACCGACAAACAGGATTAGCGCGACAGGCCCCTGACCAAAACTACTGAAGGTGATGATATTGGACAGGCCCTCAAAGGCGTTTTTCAGAAAATCCAGCCCGACGAAAAACAAACCAAAACCTGCCAGAGCAAGTCCGTAGTTGGTGATCCGTCTGCCGCCACCAAATAGGTTAAGTGCCATGCCGATTCCGACCAGAGGAAGCATCAGGGCGCCAATGTTCAGTTTGAAACCGATCAGGGCAACCAGCCAGCCAGTCAGGGTTGTGCCAATGTTGCTGCCGTAGATCAGGGTGATCGATTGTCCCAATGTCATCAGCCCAGCGTTAACAAAGCCGAGCGTTGCAACGGTAACGGCGCTTGATGACTGCACCAGTGCGGTGATCGCGGTACCGGTTAATAAGCCGCGGAGTCTGGATTGTGTGGCTTTGCTCAGAATCGATTTAAGTGCGGGGCCCGCAGCGCTTTTAAGCCCTGAGGTCATCAACTGCATGCCGAGAAGAAAAAGACCGAGACCACCAATAAGCTGTCCCAGTAGTGACCAGTCCATCTGTATGCGTCCAACCAGCTATTTTCATTAGAGTATAATCAGCTCTTCGCAAGCCGCCCAGTCATCAGCTTAATCTGCCGTGCTTGCTAAAGCGTTCGGCAGAGGGTCCATAGATGGACCTGCTGACACCCCGAGGATTTTAGTAGATTGGCAAGACAGCTGGCGGTTGCTCCGGTGGTCATAACATCATCAATCAGAATCACTTTGGTGGGGGGTGCCGCATTCAAGTTAAAGCTGTTAGTGAGGTTGCTCAGCCGTTGCTGTCTGTTTAGCCCAACCTGATGAGCCGTCCTTCGGGTTTTCGTCAGTAGCCGGTCCCGGTAGTGAAGAGACAGGGCGCTTGCCAGTTGTCGACCGATAATTTCGGTTTGATTGAATCCTCGTGTCAGTCGGTCCAGTGAGTGCATAGGTACCGGAATCAGTGTGTATTCTGAAGATAGATGAGGTTGTTCCGGTATCAGGTCGATAAATAGTTTCGTCATCCAGCGGAGTGCGTTGGGGTTCTTGCCCCGCTTTATTTGGGCAAAAACTGCACCTAGTGGGAAAGTATAGATCAGCGGTGCCCAGGCTGAATCAAACGCAAATTCTGAGTTGATACAGGTGGTGCAGACCGCATTTGAGTCGGATCTTGGTAATGCACATCTCGGGCAGGGGTGGTAGAGATAGGGCAGATCTGCGAGGCAGCCATCGCAGAGCCCTATTTGATTCGATTTGCGTATCTGACAAAGAAAACAGATCTGGTTAAAATATAACCAGTTGTTAATCCTGAGTAGTGGCATAGGTTGACAGCTATCCTTGCTCAGTTAATATGCACTCAGCTAACGGCCACAGCCCTGTGGCGCAGTTTTAATCCCGTAAGCCTAGAAGAGAGTAGAGAAAGATGCAAAGTCATCAGGAGAGTCGTCATTACTGGAGCGTTGATGAGATTCAGGCGCTGTTTGACCTGCCTTTTAATGATCTGCTGTTCCGTGCACAGTCGGTACATCGTGACAACTTCAATCCTAATGAGGTGCAGGTCAGCACATTACTCTCAATCAAAACCGGCTCATGTCCGGAAGATTGTAAATATTGCCCGCAGAGCGCTCACTACGACACTGGCCTTGAGAAGCAGCGTCTGATGGAGGTTGAAGCGGTTCTGAATAAGGCGCGTCAGGCGAAAGAGACCGGGGCTACACGTTTCTGCATGGGTGCTGCATGGAAACATCCGACCGATCGCGATATGCCCTACATCCTGCAGATGGTTCGCGGTGTTCGTGAAATGGGTCTGGAAACCTGTATGACGCTGGGAATGCTGAAACCTGAACAGGCTGATGAACTGGCTGAAGCGGGACTGGATTATTACAACCATAATCTGGATACCTCTCCAGAGTATTACGACAAAATTATCACTACGCGCAGTTATCAGGACCGTCTTGATACGCTGAAGCATGTTCGTGAATCAGGCATGAAGATCTGTAGTGGCGGTATTCTTGGGATGGGTGAAACCGATCGTGATCGTATCGGGTTGTTGCAGCAGCTCGCAAACCTCCCTGAACCGCCGGAATCCGTGCCGATCAATATGTTGGTTAAAGTGGAGGGTACTCCGCTGGAAAACGCGGAAGACCTTGATCCATTTGATTTTATTAGGAATATTGCAGTTGCCCGTATTCTGATGCCTAAATCCCATGTGCGCTTGTCTGCGGGGCGGGAAAATATGTCTGATGAGATGCAGGCGATGGCGTTTTTCGCCGGAGCAAACTCGATCTTCTACGGTGAGTGTTTGTTAACCACGCCTAACCCCGAAGCGAATCGTGATCTCCAGTTGTTTAAACGTCTCGGCCTCAAGCCTGAACAACGTATAGAGCAGGATGATCAGACACAGGCACAGGCGATCGAGCAGCAACTGCTGAAACAGCAGGACGATAAACAGTTCTACGACGCGACCCACTGATATGTCTGGACTGGATGCGCTCCTCCTGCCTGCGCTGGAGGAGCGAATGGCTGCGCACCTCTACCGCTCACGCCGTACACTGGAATCACCTCAATCGCCAAACGTCACCGTCAATGGTGTGGAGTATCTTGGCTTCTCCTCCAATGACTATCTGGGGCTGGCAAACGATCCGCGGGTAGTTAAGGCGTTTCATCAGGGGGTCGACCTTTACGGAGCGGGTAGCGGTGCTTCTCATCTGGTGTTGGGGCACAGTCGTGCACATCATCAGTTGGAGGAGGCGCTGGCTGAGTACACCGGACGGGAACGGGCGCTGCTGTTTTCGACCGGTTACATGGCGAACCTCGGAACCCTGAGTGCGTTGGTTGGTCGTGGCGACTATATCTTTCAGGATCGTCTTAATCATGCATCGTTGCTCGACGGTGGTTTGCTCAGCGGAGCAAAGTTTAAGCGTTACCGTCATTCTGATGCTGAGTCCTTAGCGTCAGTGTTGGACAGCGCTTCTGGCGGCAAACGTCTAGTCGTAACTGATGGTGTGTTCAGCATGGATGGTGATATCGCGCCCCTAAAAGAGCTCTGTGGCGTATGTGATCAATATCAGGCTCATCTGGTGGTTGATGATGCTCATGGTTTTGGCTGTCTTGGTGAAAACGGGGCAGGGACTGCTGAGCTGCTGGGACTGGATCAACAGCAGTTGCCGGTATTGATCGGAACCCTGGGCAAGGCGATGGGTACTGCGGGGGCTTTTGTCGCCGGCAGTGAGGCACTGATTGAGTACCTGATTCAGTTCGCGCGTCCCTATATCTACACAACGGCGATGCCGCCTGCTGTGGCTCATGCAACGCTGACCAGTCTGAGAATTTCTCAGAGTGAAGGCTGGCGCAGAACGCATCTGGTAAATCTTATTAAGCGTTTCAGAACTGGAGCTGAGTCCCTGGGGTATGAGTTGATGCCATCGATAACACCGATTCAGCCAATACTTATAGGTGAGGCAGATCGTGCAGTGCTGCTGAGTCGCTCACTTGAGGCGAAAGGTATCTATGTTGGAGCAATACGCCCGCCAACTGTTCCCAAAGGGGAGTCTCGTTTGCGTGTTACGCTCAGTGCAACTCACAGTGAAAGTGATGTGGATCGTTTGCTGAATGCTCTGGAAAGTGCTCAGGCGGAGCTCGGAGCTGAGAATGCATAAGCCTTCACTTGTGCTGCTAAGTGGCTGGGCGTTTAAACCTGAGGTTTTTGATCCTTGGACGGCGTTATTATCAGACTCTTTCGATGTTTCGGTTCTGGCCTATCCTGACTTTTCTTTGGGTAAAAGGCTGAGTGCTGATGAGCGATCCAGTCTGCTGAGTGATCAGATCGAACAACCTGCGCTGATAATGGGGTGGTCATTAGGTGCCGGCTTGGCGTTTGATCTTGCCGAGCGTTATCCAGAAAAGGTATTGGGTGTAATTACTCTGGGTTCCAACCCCTGTTTTGTAGAATCTCAGGAGTGGCCTGGTATGGCTGCAGAGCAGTTCCAACAGTTCTGTAACGGAATGAAGCTGCAGCCGGAAAAAACGCTACAGCGTTTTAAGATGCTGATTACGGTGGGTAGTGCCAATCAGCGTGATTTTGCAAAACGGTTAACTCAGTCTCTTTATAAGCCCTCTGAAGTGCTCGCTGATCTGTTGGATGAGTTGGCAGTAGATCGTCGCGCGACAGTCGCATCTATAGCTGTTCCGCATCTGCATCTTCTGGCTGATCAGGATGGATTGGTGCCGATCACACTCAGAGAGCGACTCGGTTCTCTTTCTAAGCAACTAAGTCTTACAGTTATCCGAAGCGGATCCCATCTGCTTTTCTGGGATCAGCCGCAGGCGTGCCTAAAGTCGATTGAAGGCTGGTGTTCAGGTCTTGGATTGCTGGAGTCGCAGTGATGCAGATGCGTGATAAGCGACTGGTCGCAGCCTCCTTCAGCCGTGCTGCCGTTACCTATGATGCAGTTGCGCAACTGCAACGGGATGTGGCGGATTGTCTTGCTGACTGGTTACCTGATTCGCAGCTCTGTCAGGTTGTCGATCTTGGTTCAGGAACCGGCTATGCGAGTCAGTGGCTGAATGAGCTTACAGAGAATCCGTTACTTAATCTGGATCTGGCTGAAGGGATGCTGAGCTTCGCGCGGGATCAGGGGCACCAGGGTTTTTATGTGGCTGGTGATGCAGAGGCTCTGCCGTTGGCTGATCAGAGCGTTGATCTTATCTGGAGTAGTCTTGCTCTGCAGTGGAGTGAAAACCCTGAAGCTCTGTTTGCAGAACTATCCCGAGTGCTGAAACCCGGCGGACGGATATTGCTAAGCACGCTCGGAGAGGGGACTTTGAATGAGTTGCGAACCTCCTGGTCTACAGTAGACCAGCATGTTCATGTGAACCGTTTCGAAAGAATTGATAACTGGCTGGCTCTAGCTCAGGAGTTAACGCTGCTCCGCCATAAAACGCAGATTCGGACCGAGCGTTATCACGACCTGTCAAAGTTGCTGCGTGAGCTGAAATATCTAGGCGCTCATAATGTTAATTCGCAGCGCCGGTCGGGACTGGGCGGGCAGTCTGGGTTAAAGGCTATGTTTCAGGCCTATGAGCGCTTTCGTGATGTTGATGGATATCTGCCAGCCTCTTATGAGGTTCATTACATAGAGTTTATACGCCGATGAAAAAATCCTATTTTGTGACAGGGACAGACACCGATGCGGGAAAAACGCTGATATCCGCAGCGTTACTGCATGCGGCGACAGCTAAGGGGCTGAAAACGATCGGTCTTAAGCCAGTATCGGCCGGATGTCAGCTTATCGATGGCCAGCTTAAAAACTCGGATGCGCTGGCTTTAATGAAGGAGGCAAGCGTGGAGCTGATCTATGATCAGGTTAATCCGATGGCATTCGAACCACCGATCGCTCCGCATATTGCTGCTGATAAGGCTGGTGTTCGCATGACTGCTGACCGTCTGTCAGCGCTCTGCAAAGGCAGCCTGATGCGTCCCTACAACTTTGCGTTGGTAGAGGGTGCAGGTGGATGGCGTGTACCGCTGAATGATAGAGAAACCTTGGCAAATCTGGCGCAGGATCTGAATTTTCCGGTGATTCTGGTTGTCGGTATGAAGCTTGGCTGTATCTCGCATGCGATGTTAACCGCAGAATCTATTCTGCGTGATGGGCTTCAGATTGCCGGTTGGGTAGCTAACCGCATCGATCCGAAAATGTCCGAGTATGAGTCTAATCGTGCCTGGTTGCAGGCGCGGCTACCGGGGGTGTTTCTCGGAGAGGTCCCCTATCTCGAAACGGTTCAGCCAAGTAATGCGGCTGAGTATCTCAATATCGAGCCCCTGATCTGAGTTCTGGTTAAAAAGTATACAATCCTGAGGGTTAGGGTCTATACTTCGAACAGAGAAGGTCTGGATTTTTAATCGGACCTTAGATAGGTATGACTACAAAAGCAGGTCATTGTGATAGATAACTTGCCAGTGAGGTGTTTATGAATCCAGTATCAGGTAGTTCATTAAACTACAGTAGTACCACAGCGAGCAGTGATGGTACGCGTCGTGCTGCGGGTGATACACAGGGCTCAGGCTCTTCGATTAACTCTCAGCTTTCATCGGGTGTTCAGACATCAACTGACCAGACTGTGCAGGAGTCGACAGCATCTCCTAATAGTACGACGGCTCAGGTACAGGTTGTTACTCAGTCGCAGCAGGTTGAATCGAGCAGTACGAGCTCGTCTACTATCGGTTCAATTATTGATATCGTAGCTGGCTAAGAGATGCATGGGGAGGCCCCATGATTAATCTTTACGTTACGCCAACTCAAACTGGGCAGGTTAATTCGTTCGTACAGGATAGAACGAATACTGGCTCGGTACCCTCTTCGCAGATTGTTACGAGTGCTGCGGTCGTTGTGTCTTCTGCTCTTCAGTCAGAGTCGCGAAGTATTCCCGCTGTACTAGTTTCGGTTGCGCCTGATGATTCTGCTGCTAAGACTTCGTCGTCTCAGCAGGCTGACAGCAGTCGGGTTGCAGCCAGTGATTCAACTCAGAGCAGTGCCGGACCTCGGCGCTCTGGTGAGCAGAACACTGCTGCGAATTCTGGTTCATCACAGAGCCAGGCACAACTCACTGAAGAGGAAACTCTGATTATTAGTGAGCTCAGTGCTCGTGACCGGGAAGTTCGTCAGCATGAGATGGCGCACAAGAGTGTGGGTGGCGCTTTAGCCGGAAGCGTCAGCTACAGCTATCAGCGCGGTCCTGATGGGCGTTTATACGCTGTCGGTGGCGAGGTCAGCATTCAGATCTCACCTCCGTCAAATGACCCTGAAGTGACGCTGAAACATGCTGAGCAGGTGTTGAGTGCGGCGACTGCACCTGCTAACCCGTCGCAGCAGGATCTCAGAGTTGCGGCATCTGCCCGATTGCTGGCTCAACAGGCAAGAGCAGAGCTGGCCGCTCAGCGATTACAGGGTGACTCGCAGGGTAATAGCGATGCTGATGCCTTCTCATCTGATAATACCGACAGTTCCAACGCTTTTGGTAGTTCAACTACAGCTTCGGGTACAGCACTTGCTTCTGGTAAAGAATCAGATGCAGAGAAAACTGACTACTTCTCGAAAATTCAGGAACAGCGAGAGAAAACGCGCACAGAGCTTGAAGCCTATCAGGCACGTCTGGCTGAGATTCAGCAGCAGTTAACTGAGGTAAATAAGCGTCTGACAGAGCTTGGAATACTGGATATGAAGCTCTATACGCCGGGTAACTATGTGGATGAACAGACCTGATAGAGATTCGGGGATAGATCTCTCTGGATTAAGCGCCTAAAAATCTTTCTACCAATTTGATGAATATCTGGGGCTTCTCAGCATGAGGCCAGTGTCCAGCCTGATCTATTACTCTTACTTGTGCTTTGGGGAAGCGTTTTACAACCTCATCCTGATACTCGGCAATAAGGTAGTTTGATAAAGCACCCTTGATAAATAGAGTCGGGCCTGTGTACTGCCCAACGCTTATTGCCTGAGCAATCTGACTGTAGTTTTTCTCAAGCGCATCCAGATTCATTCGCCAGCTAAACCCTGCGTCCTCTGATCGAACCAGGTTTTTGAGCAGAAAGCTGCGGATGCTGAGTTCGTCAATCTCGCTCTGTAGTGCTTTGTCAGCTTCAGATCGACTGTTGATCTGCGAAAGCTGTACGTTGCGCAGTCCTTTGAAAATCTTGTCATGGTGGTGCGGGTACTGTACTGGTGCTATATCGACAACAATTAGGTTGTCGGTTCGTGTGGGCTGAGTCAGTGCCAGCTCCATTGCGACTTTGCCACCCATCGAGTGTCCGAGGATGGAGAAGTGTTCAATGTTCAGTCTGTTCAGTAATTCGAGTACATCTTCTGCCATGGCAGCGTAGCTGCAATCTTCCGCATGTGGTGAACGTCCATGGTTGCGTAGGTCAGGTGCGATAACGTCCCAGTGTTCACTCAGGGATTTGACGGTGGCGCCGAGGTTTTCCCAGGTGCCAAACAGACCGTGCAGGATAACCAGCGGACTGCCCTGTCCGCTGCGATGGTAGAAAAGCTCCATAGATCAGAGAATGTCCAGAAGCTCAACGTCGAAGATAAGTGTGGAGTAGGGCGGAATACCGCCTGGTGAACCCTGAGCGCCATAGGCCAGATTGTAAGGAATGTGCAGCTTCCATTTTGCTCCTACATTCATCAGCTGTAGTGCTTCTGTCCAGCCTGCAATTACGCCGCCAACCGGAAACTCCGCTGGCTGTCCGCGATCGTATGAGCTGTCAAATACACGGCCATCAATAAAGGTGCCATGATAATGTGTACGTACTTTAGAGCTGTGTGTGGGTTTCGGGCTGGATTCATCACCTGCGGAGATCACTTCATACTGAAGTCCTGATTCCAGGACCACAATACCCTCACGCTGGGCATTCTCTTCCAGGTATTTCTTGCCTGCAGAAGCCAGCTCTTCAGCTTCCTTCTCCTGCTTTTCGCGCAGACGGCGAGTCAGTTCGTTAAACGCTTCCTGTAGCTCTTCAGGTGCAATACGCAGAGCTTCACCCTGAAATGCATCTTTAAGACCCAGTGCTGCAGCTTCAATATCTGCACCTTCAAAACCGTTCTGAGCCAGTTGATCGCCCATCTGGCGGCCAATGCCGTAGCTGGCGCGCTGTTCGACAGTGTCGAGCTTAATATCAGTCATATCTATTCTCATTAAATCTAAATCGGCGTAAAGCTGCGCAGGTTACCACAGTCGTGTAA
>JBFEXW010000056.1:0-10731 GCA_041562495.1 Marinobacterium sp.
AAGATGTCACAGCTCGTAACCGGTACCGTTAAATGGTTTAACGACGAAAAAGGTTTTGGTTTTATCCAGCAGGAAAACGGTCCGGACGTATTCGTTCACTTCCGTGCTATCAACGGCACTGGTCGTCGTTCACTTCAGGAAAACCAGACTGTCACTTTTGAAGTGACTCAAGGTCAGAAAGGCCCACAGGCTGACAACGTAACTGTTGTATCTTAAGGCGTCAGCCCCGTTACAGACAGTTAAGCCAAGGGTGAACTGAGTCACTTACGGCTGATGAGATACCCGCTCCCAAAGAGACGGGTATTTTTTTGTCTGGACTCTTTTTAAGCTCAATCCAATCCAGTACGTTGTCTCTGGTTTGTAGCGACAGCCCCTAGGACTAAGAACGAAATGGCTCAGATACTCATTGTTGTAGGTTCCGTTTACGGCAACGCGAATGAATCAGCGATCGCCTGTCAGCAGGTTTTTAGCGAACAGGGACATCAGGTCAGGTTGGTCGAATCAGCAACGCTCGATGATCTGAAGCCTTATGGTTCTCAGATTCTGGTTGTATGTACCTCAACAACCGGAATGGGGGATGTTCCCGATAATCTTATGTCATTCTACTGTCAGTTGCTGGATGATAGTCCTAATCTCGACGCGCTTAGCTATGGTGTTCTGGGACTGGGTGACAGTAGCTATGATCTGTTCAATGGCGCTGCAAAGCTGATCGATCAGCGGTTGAAAACTTTGGGCGCTAAACGTCTGGGAGAGCCTCTCTTTATCGATGCCTGTACTGACCGAGTGCCTGAAAATATTGCAGAGTACTGGGCTCGAGACTGGGGCTGTTTACTAGACAAATCTACCTGCAGTTAGTCCAGCCTCCCTGAACTCTATCGGTCGGGTTTAACGTTTCGCAAAACCCTGTTGGTTGAGGAATTTCAGGATTCCAGGGCGTGACTCTTTGGTGATCTTCTCGCACATCTGCTCGGCCCAGCCGCTGCGAACCTTCCCGCCCGTTCTTTCCGTATAGTATTGCGCAGTTTCCTTCTCATATTGCTCGAAAGAGCGTTGGAAGCTTTCTTTGTCATACCGGTTTGTGTGTAGAATAACACTGGTCGGTAGCCGGGGCTTAATACCCGGCGCTTGGTCGGGATAGCCAAGACAGAGGCCAAACAGTGGTATCACCTGGTCTGGCAGTTCCAGTCGCTTGCTTACCTCTTCAGGATTGTTTCGAATAGCGCCGATAAATACTGTACCTAACCCCAGTGATTCAGCGGCGATGACTATATTCTGGGCAATCAGTGCTGCATCGATCGAAGCGGTCAGCAGTTGCTCTGTGTATCCCATCTGAGGCTTCTGTTGATAGTGTTCGGCACACTCTGTAAGGCGTTTCATATCGCCGCAAAACACTAGGAAACGGGGCGCCTCTGCAATATACCTCTGATTCCCGGCATATTGAGTAATCTGCTGCCGCAGTTGCGCATCGGTAATGTCAATAATCGAGTAGGCCTGAACGAAACTGGAAGAGGAGGCGGCCTGACCGGCTCTGACAAGCTTCTCAACAGTGACATCATCGACAGCGTCAGGTTTGAATTTGCGGATTGAGCGATGGGACAGTATCAGGTCGATGGTTGAATTCATAAGCAAGTATCAGTGATATCTCTTTGTAAACGGATAGTGTTAAAAGTTTGGGGAAATCTAATCAGTCAGCATATCTGATAACTCGCTGGCCAGCACGGCGCTGAGGTCGATTCCGTTACTCGCGTGAGGGACTGAGTTGGTTGTCAGTACCTCGGCTTTCTCAGCTAGCAGTGAATAGGCATCGGCAGCAAACAGGCCATGGACACCGATGATCAGGGCGTGAGGCATACCTTCCTGCGATAACCGCTCAAGCGTGCTAAGCATAGTCCTGCCGCTCGATATAATATCATCCACTAGTATTGGTCGATAAGATTTGAACGCATCAAGTTCTGGCTTGGAGACGCTTACATCCAGATCACCAGAGCGCTCCTTTAACAGAATCTGATAGGGGAGATCTGCAGCTCTGGCTACCGCTGAAACCCATTGTTCACTCTCTTCGTCCGGCCCGATCAGAATCATCTTTTCATTACGTGATCTAAGAAAGGCTGCAATTGCACTCTGGGCGCTGACAGATCGTCCGTTGAGAGTGTAGATCTCATCAAGTGAATGGTAACGGTGCAGATGGGGATCTACAGTAACCAGACCATCAAATGCGAGTGACAAGTGCCGTGCGAAGTGCCGGGAAGTAACGGATTCTCCCGGATTGAACTGAATATCCTGTCGCATATAGGGCAGATAGGGCGTTACCAGTATCCGCTTTGCTGCGCCCATCTCCTGCAGGGTATGTCCTATGGAAAGCAGCGAGAACAGCTGTGGGTCGGGCTGGTAAAGATCAGCAAATAGGATCACTGCTTTATCGGTAACATCGGAGAGAATGCGCTGATAGATCTCGCCGTCGGGAAACCGGCGTGTTTCCAGTTTGCCTGTTTCAATACTAAGTTGACTGCACAGTTTCTCTGCAAGAAGAGGGTTATCGGAGACATCCAGAAAGATCGCATCCATTAGGTAGATTCTCCGCTAACCTTGATAATACTTGGGTGTTCAATCAGATATTCGACCGCATAGTTAAGTTCACCGGGGTTTTCAGCATGAATGGTCAGTAACGGGGTGTTTTCGGTGACCTCATCACCCAATTTTACATGCATATCGACTCCGGCTGCCGGATCGGCTGGTGCACCTGCAAGTTTAGCTACCTTGGCCAGAATTCGGTTGTCTATCTCACTGATCCGGCCATCGTCAGGGGCAAGGAGTTCGTAACGGTAGGGTGCAACCGGCGGGGTTTTCTGCCCCCCCTGTGCCTTCAGAATCGCCTGAAACTTTTCCCAAGCCTTGCCTGATTTAATCAGCTCCTCAGCGGTTTTCAGCCCTTCCGATTCGGGTACGGCTCCGGCGAGTTCAAGCATTGCGCCTGCGAGCATCGCTGAGCGTTGGTAAAGATCCTGAGGAGCATCCGGCTTGTTCTGCAGCACCGCCAGAATATCCCTTGCTTCAAGTGCGGGCCCTATACCTCGTCCAACCGGCTGACTCCCATCTGTCATCAGGATCGATATCTCCAGTTCAAGGTTTTTTGCCACCGCCCGGAAGCTCGCTGCAAGGCGCTCAGCGGCTTCGGTGCTACGCACCTTCGCTGTCGGTCCGACAGGAATGTCGATCAGTACGTGCGTTGCACCTGCAGCGGCTTTTTTGGATAACACTGAAGCGATAAGCTGACCTTCCGAATCTATATCCAGTGCGCGCTCAACCTGAATCAACAGATCATCCGCAGGACTCAGACGTACCGACCCGCCCCAGGCCAGACATCCACCTTCCGAGTTCACGACTTCACGCATCTTCTCCAGGCTCAGGCTGACATTGGTCAGCGTCTCCATGGTGTCTGCTGTACCGGCAGGGGAGGTGATGGCGCGTGATGAGGTTTTCGGTATGGTCAGCCCGGCGGCGGTCAGTACCGATACTACAATCGGTGTGGTTCGGTTGCCGGGGAGGCCGCCTACACAGTGTTTGTCGAGTACCTGCTCCAGCCCCCAGTCGATCTGGCTGCCGGCATTAATCATTGAACGGGTCAGGAAGGTGATCTCCTCATCGCTAAGCTTGTCATCGCCACAGGCAGTTATGAATGCTGCCAGATGAACCTCGGCGTATCGGCCTTCAACGATATCGCCGATAATCGCGTCAAATTGAGCTTGGTCGAGCTTGTGTCCATAAACTTTGGAGCGAACATAGGAGAGGGAGCTGAGCGGTGTTGGATGTGACAGCCAGATCGAATCGTCGGTTCTCAGGTTCAGGTGTTCCCAGGCGATCTCAGAAAATCCTATATGTCCTGGTGAGATCAGATTGCTGGTCACTATGTTGAGTGTCGCGATCAGATGTGAACGCTCGGTGCTTACTAGTACCCGTGACAGTGTATCAAAGCCTTCAGATTTACATACATGACTATCGGCCCTCAGATAGATATTGGGCTCATGGTGAGTATCAATACCCAAACGACAGGCCTTTAGTGGGGTCATTTTCTCGGGTATCATCGCGCCTCTCTTTTTATTGTCCGCATCGAGTTAATTGTCTCCGATATAGAATACCAACGCGTCTTAAAGATGCTCAGATGTTGCTGAGCTGATAGACTGATTTAAAACAAAGAGTGTGATTAATGCAAAGCCTACCCGAACGCCCTTTACTGCTATACCCCAGTTTAGCTAAAACTTTAGGGGTTGAAGCAGCTATTCTGCTGAGTTTTTACGCAGAGCAGGCCAGTGTTCTGGGTAATCCTATCTCTCTGCCGCTCTCTAATCTGCTGCGTCAGTTATCTTTCTGGAGTGAAACTCAGATACTGGGGCTAAGTGAACAGCTTGTTGTCGCCGGTGTTATCGAAGCGAAACGTTCCGCTTCAATGATTGAGATCAGGTTGCTTCAGGCTGATATCAAAAGATCGGCAGCAGAAACAGTTGCTGCAGAGTCTGCGCCGGTTTCGGCGTTAGAAACCCAGCGGTTACCAGTGGTTGATTATACTAATCGTCGCCCGACGCCAGCGGAGTCGCGGGTACCCAACTTTGGTGGTAGCAGCGGCTGGCGTAAAGAACCAAGTGAACTTGATGAGATCTTTGCGGCGGCCGAACAGCGTAAGAAGCAGCTTCGGGAGATGCATCTTGACTGGCGTCCCAGCCAGATGTTTTTTGAGCTGTTAAGTCGTAACCCCATGACGCCAGAGTTCGCTGAGAACTGTCTCGATGAGTTTATCGCTTATTACATTGAAAAAGGGAAAGCGGAAAATAATTGGGATCAGCGGTTTCTCGCCTGGGTAAAACGTGCCTGGCGGGATGAGGAATCTCAGCAGGCACGTGCTAATAAATTTAATGAAGCTTCGCAAGTAGGTGGCAACCATGAAACGAGCCGACGTGATTCTCGGGAAAACCGAAAGCGGGTTACCGCAGCCATCATGGACCTCAAGAACCTCGACTGGTAAGCCTGAAACTGGCGATTCGTATCAGCAGGCATCTGCGCAGATCGACCCGCAGACCAAGGCGATGGTCAATATGATCTTCGCCCGTTTTATGGCTATCTATGGTCATAAATTTAAAAGTGTTTTTGAGACCGAAGATGAGATTCGTATCGCTAAGCGTGAGTGGGCCCTGAGTCTCGGTGGCTTTACAGAAGCGGAACTCGTGGCTGCAATCAACTACTGTAAAGAGTCGCTTAGCTGGATGCCGACTATCTCAGAATTTCTCGAGATCATCCGGCTTAAAACGGATGAGGTTGGTGTGCCTAATGTGCGTGAAAGTTACGCAGAGGCCTGTCGTTACGCGGATCAACCGCTGGAGCATCAGTGGAGCCACTCGATCGTTTATTGGAGCGGGAGAGCCGCGGGCTGGTTTGAACTCAGATCCGAAACTGAAGCTGAGACCTTCCCAAGATTCCGCTATCAGTATGAGTTGAATCTCCGCAAACTACGCGCCGGTGATGAATTGGGGCGAGTGCCAAATCCTGACGGGATAGAGGATCGTTCAGAGGTCACTCGTGCGACCGATATGCTGTCCTATGCAAAAGAGAATGGTGTTGATGAGGCCGTGGCCTGTAAATTGCTCTATTACACGACGCTGCCGGAAGGCTCCAGAACCCGAAGCCGTCAGTATCAGTCAGCGTTGCAGCAGGCCGCTCAACTCAATCTGAAGCTGCCGACTACGGCTTAATGCTCTAGTTGAGCTGTCTGAAGTTCTCGCCAAACATCTGGTCCGTTGCCTGTTTAAGCTTGTTACTCAGGCTAGGCTGGCGCAGTGCCTGAACGATCAGTACCCGATGGACCGGTAGAAACATCAATTCGGCAAGAATTCTGCTAAAACCCTGTTGCCCAGCATCGGAGTTGGCGAGGGATTCCAGAAACTGTGTCAGAATCACTGGCGACATCAGGCTCTCTTCGCATCGGGTAGCGATCGCTGTCAGGACCTCAATATTGTTTCTGCCGTTACTGTTTAAAACCTTCTCTACCGATTTCTGACTTAGCTCGGCTGAACTGGCTGACGAGAGTGCGCGCAGTAGTAGCGCAAGTTTTAACGGATTGGGTGCTTTCTGAGCGAGTTCTTTATCAAGTGTCTGGCTAAGTTTCTGTGTTAGTGCTTCACCGATATTTGTATGTTCCAGCATGCCGAGGAGCTGAGCATTGAACCCCTCAGGCAGCGAGCTAAGTTTATCCGCAAGTCGCGTTTCAAGTGGTGTGTTTGCCATTCTTAGCACGTAATCGGCAAGCCCCTGTAGATTTAGGTTCTGCCAGTCATCGCTCTGTCCGCTCAGATACTGTTCAACGGCTTCGAAATGGATAGAAGCGGGTTGGCCTGCATCTTTGGCTGCACGCGCATGGAAAACTGCCATCTTTTCATCTGACGGCTTGAACGCGAAAGGGTTATCTTTAAGGCTGTCTTCGGTTGGAACGCCATCGACGCTTGCCTGCACATTGGCAACCAGTCTGTTCAGCAGATCATCTCGTACCGCAGTAATCATGAATCCCTGCTCATCAAGCGGCAGTTTTAAAAACCACACAGCGTTCTGTTCGGTATTGCCCGGATTCCAAAGCATCAGTGCAATATAGGCCTGATGCATATAGGGGGAGGGGTAGGGGGTCTGCTGCTGTTCTATACGTTCAAATTCATCGTTAGATAGGCGTCGCAGGCGCCTGCCGAGATCGTAAACACGCAGTGCGGCACCCGCCTGTCGGAATAGTTCGGTTAGGGTGAGAGGGGCTGAACTCATGCTTGTATCCGGAAGCTTAATCAAATGACGCGAGATTCTACCATGAATTGACCATTAGCCGATCAGCAGACGATCTTCGGCCGCTTCAAGTGCCTCAGGAGTTCCTGTCAGAATCAACAGATCTCCGGCCTGCAGCAGTTCATGCGCTTCAGGATAATCAATTTCACTGTCTGCCCGCTTTAGTTGACTGAACTCGACAGCTAAATCGAAATCTCCGACACGTTTTCCGCAGGCGTAGGCTGATTCGCTAATGGTAATAGCCTGGCGCTTAATTCCGGGTTCTGATCGTTTCGGCGTCTTGTCGGGCGATGAGCCCTGCAGGAAGCCATGTAATAGTTTGTAACGCTCACTACGCGCCTGATTGATCTGTAACTCAATCTCTTCGTGGGGCAGGTCCAGAAGCGTTAATACATGTGAAACCAGCATCAGACTGCCTTCCAGTGCTTCAGGTATCACTTCGGTAGCGCCTGCCTTCTGAAAACTGCTTAACAGGCTGTCATCCTGTGTGCGCACCAGTACGGGCAGTTCAGGAAACTCGCGTTTGATTGATTGAAGAACCCTCAGGCTCGCTTGAGCATTAGGCAGCGTGAGTATAACCAGACGCGCTTTATCAGCACCTATGGCTCTAAGGATGTCGAGTCGACTGGCATCACCGTAGTAGGCGGGTTCTCCCGCCAGGGCTGCTTCCTGAATTCTGACCGGGTCAGAGTCTATGGCAACATAGGGTTGTCTGGTTTTGGTCAGAAAACGCGCGAGTATCTGTCCAACTCGACCAAAGCCGCAGATCACAATATGCCCCTTTAGCTGGTGGAACTGCGCGCTGTTTTCCTCTACAGATCTGACGGCATCTTCTGTTGGTTGAGATCTGGTTGTGTTGAAAAGTCTGTCTGCGATCTTTTGATTAAATCCGATCAGTATCGGCGTGGCAATCATGCTGAAAATGATCGTGGACATTACAAGTGCATTCAGCTTGTCATCAATCACCTGGTGGCCAAGCGCGAGTGCCAGCAGCGCGAAGCCAAACTCGCCTCCCTGAGCAAGGGATAAACCGGCTCGAAGCGCCGTCTGATAATCCCCTCTCAGCTTGCCTGCTAGCAGGGCGATCAGTGTTGTCTTTAGTAGAATCAGAACAGCGGTCAGCAATAGAATCCAGTACCAGTTATTGATCACTACGTTGAGATTCAGCTGCATGCCAACAGTAACGAAAAAGAGCCCGAGCAATACATCCCTGAACGGGCGGATATCACTCTCAAGCTGATGCCTGAAATGACTTTCGCCAAGCATCATCCCCGCCAGAAAACCGCCGAGCGCCATCGACAACCCCGCTGCATGTGTTAGCCAGGCTGCAGCCAGTGCGGTGACTAGAGCAACCAGTACAAAAAGTTCATCAGAGCGGGCCTGACCGATCTCGTGGAACAGAGCAGGAAGCAGCGTGCGCCCCAGAAACATTAGGGTCAATAGCATCGCTGCGCCTTCCAGCAAGGCTTGCCATAGTGGGTCGCTGGACGTACCACCGGGTCCCTGCCCCAGTGTTGGAACGATAATCAGGAAGACCACCGCAGCCAGATCCTGAAACAGCAGAATTCCAAAAGAGAGCTGACCGTGGGGTTCGCTCAACTGGTTTATCCTTAACAACTCTTTGGTAACGATCGCTGTTGAGGAAAGTGCAAGAGCGCCCGACACAACGATCGCTGACGCGAGATTTAGCCCGAACGACATGCCAATTGCTATCAGGCAGAGCGTTGTGGCGATTACCTGCAGTGATCCCAGCCCCAAAACCGTATGACGCATCGCAACAAGTTTCGGTATAGAGAACTCAAGCCCGAGCATAAACAGGAGGAACACAACGCCAAGCTCGGACATTAACGCCATATGTTCCGGCTCAGAGTAGCCTAGCGCGTAAGGGCCGATCAGTGCGCCAATGCTCAGATACGCGAGAATGGGCGGCAGGCTGAGGCGGCGAAACACAGTGGTGGCCACAACCGCAGCAACCAGTATCAGCAGAAGCTGTTCAAAAAGAGAGTGTTCCATTAATGACTTAGTGGCTGGTGTTCAGTGGTTAGGGTTTGATCGAGATTTTTGATCAGTTGTAACAGTTGCAGTATATCAGTGTTGATGTCACCGAATGCTTCAGTTGCATATTCATGGATTGCACACTCTGTCGGTAGTGGAATGGATGTTTCAATCATCCGGCTTAGCCTCGGCAACAGGAGCCACTGGAGCCACTCTGAAAAAGCGAGTGTGTCGACACAGAATGGCTGGCTGCTGTTCAGAGCCTCTGTTGAAGGCTTCTGGTCTGACCAGAGATTCACGCGAAGCATCTCAGCTTCAATCTGTTCGAGAAGAAGAGTTACCGACTGAGTTTTAGATCTACTGCCCATGTTTCTCCTCAGGCAGAGCGACCTTAATCCCTTTGAGATTTCTGAAGCTGATCTCCCGGGCAGTGTTCAGAAAGTCGATCATAAATTCAGAGTCGCGCTGATCTTCACGAATCGCTGCATAGAGCGTACACCAGAGACCTTTTTCTCCGAGAGGTCTCGCTTGAATAAACTCCCGTTCAAGGTATTCATGCATCGCCCAGTTTGGCAGAGCGGCAACACCGCGCCCGCTTGCGACGAGCTGAACCATCATTACAGTCAGCTCCGCTGTGCGGATATCACCCGGTTCAATATTCGCCGGATCCAGAAAGCGGCTAAAAAGGTCGAGTCGGTTGGTATCGACCGGATAGGTGATCAGCGTTTCCTGAGCCAGATCCTGAGGCTGAATAAATTTTCGCGCGACCAACCGGTGTTGGCGGCTAATGGCCAACAGGGATTCATAGCTGAACAGTGGCTCGTAGTGGATACCGGTTCGGGGCTCGGGGTCAGAGGTGATGACCAGATCCAGGTCACCTCGTGCTAACGCGGGTAGCGGTTGAAAACTAAAGCCGGTGGATAGATCCATCTCCACTTCTGGCCAGTTCTGGCGAAAATGATCAATTGTTGGCATCAGCCAGTCAAAGCAGCTATGGCACTCAATACAGATATTGAGTCGACCTGTTTCGCCACCCGCCAGACGCGCAATATCACGCTCAGCGTTACGGATCATTGGCAGGATATCATCAGCCAGGCTGAGCAGACGCTGGCCAGCACTGGTAAAACAGATCGGCTTGGTTTTACGAATAAACAGCGAGCAGTCGAGGCGTTCCTCAAGATCTTTGATCTGATGTGAGAGCGCGGATTGGGTCAGATGAACCCTGTCAGCGGCATCCACCAGACTGCCTGCATCACGCAAAGCTACAAGCGTTTTGAGGTGTCTTAATTCGATCATCTGAGGCTCCACTGGTCAGCTATAGAGCCAGTATAGTATAGAGCGGCGGGCAGCACAGCCAGGCCCGCCGGCTTCAGATCATTGTGTTAGCAGGAATTCCATTAGCGCTTTCTGCGCATGCAGGCGATTTTCTGCTTCGTCAAAGGCTACGCAGCGCGGATCATCCATCATGTCTTCGCTGACCTCTTCGCCCCGGTGGGCGGGAAGGCAGTGCATGAATAGTGCCTCAGGATTTGCCTGATCCATCAGCGCAGGATTGACCTGGTAACCGCGGAATTCACGCAGGCGCTCTTTGGTTTCGTTCTCCTGGCCCATTGATGCCCAGACATCCGTGACAATCAGATCAGCGTCTTTGACTGCAGCCTCGGGGTCTTCAAAGAGCTGTACACGACCTGCATTTGCCTCAACAAGTGCCTGATTGGGCGCAAAGTCAGCAGGACAGGCAACGTTGAGTTTAAAATCAAACTGGCGTGCAGCGTTAATGTAAGAGTTACACATGTTGTTGCCGTCGCCGATCCAGGCTACGGTACGTCCCTTTATACTGCCGCGTTTTTCATAGTAGGTCTGCATATCAGCCAGTAGCTGGCAGGGGTGGTAGTCATCAGTCAGCGCGTTGATCACTGGTAC
>JBFEXW010000057.1:0-10695 GCA_041562495.1 Marinobacterium sp.
ACTGATCATTTTGCCGGTATAACGCCTGATGAAGTGGAAGATCCGCGCCCCTGGTGTGAGATCATCCGTCAGTGGTCAACGTTGCATCCGGAGTTTGCCTACCTGCCACGTAAATTCAAGATGGCCGTGACCGGCGGTAAAGAGGATAGGGCTGCCTCTCAGGTGCATGATGTGGGTCTACATCTGGTGCGCAATGATGCGGGCGAAGTGGGTTTCGAAGTGCTTGTCGGCGGTGGACTTGGACGCACGCCGGTCATCGGTAAAGTGATCAGAGAGTTTTTGCCACAGCAGGATCTGCTCTCCTATCTGGAAGCGATCCTGCGTGTTTATAACCTGAAAGGGCGCCGCGACAACAAATACAAAGCGCGTATCAAAATACTGGTTAATGCCCTGGGTATAGAACAGTTTAAAGCGCGGGTTGAGGAGGAGTGGCTACGCATCAGGGATACTGAGCTGCGTCTGCCTCAGGCGGAGATTACACGGGTTAAAGCCTTTTTTGCTAGCAAGCCCTACCGCGAAGATGCCGCTGCAGATATCAGTCTGGACGCCCATCTTGAGTCTAATGAAAGTTTTAAACACTGGTACCGACATAACACCCATCCGCATAAGAAGCCCGGGTATCGTGCTGTCAGTGTATCGCTGAAACCACACCTTGGCGCGCCGGGTGATATCACCAGTCTGCAGATGGATGTAGTCGCTGATCTGGCAGATCAGTTTGCCTTTGGTGAGATCCGCTCGACACATGAACAAAACCTGTTGCTCGCCGATGTGGCACAGCAGGATCTGTATCAGCTCTGGCAGGAACTTGAAGAGCATAATCTTGCACGCGCCAACATCGGTACGCTGACCGATATGATCGTCTGCCCGGGATTTGATTTTTGTTCGCTGGCGAATGCCAAAACACTAAACATTGCTGACCAGATTAATCAGGCGTTTGATGATCTCGACTATCTGTACGACCTGGGTGAGATTCGGCTGAATATGTCAGGCTGTATAAACGCCTGCGCCCATCACCATGTTGGTCATATCGGTATTCTGGGTGTTGATAAGAAGGGAGATGACTGGTACCAGATCACCATCGGTGGCTCCAGTCGTGAAGATGCTTCGTTGGGTAAGGTTTTAGGCAAAGCGGTTGCTGCCGATGAGGTTGCCGATGTGCTTAAGCGTCTGCTGGAAACCTATGTCGAACTGCGCCATCCCAACGAGCGCTTTATCGATACGGTGCGCCGCATGGGAGTTGAACCATTTAAGGAGAGTGTTTATGCCGGTGTTGAGTAATAGACAGATCCAGTCTGAAGATCCATGGGTGATTTTGGAACAGGATGCTGAGTTCAATGCTGATCGTGGATATCAACTGATTTCGGCGGCTAATCTTGAACAGTATGCTGATGATCTGTCTGATCAGCAGCACTGGGGAATTCTGGTTGATGGAGAAACTGATCTGGCCCTTTTGGCGCGATACTTTGACAGCGTCTCAGTGATCGCCGTTGATTTTCCGGTGCTGCGAGATGGTCGTGGCTTTAGTATCGCTCGCCTGTTGCGGGCCGCCGGTTATCGGCGAGAGTTACGCGCCGTTGGTCATATCACCCGTGATAAGCTGGCGTTTCTGGAGCGTTGTGGGTTTAACTCGGTAACGCTTCTGGAACATGAGTTTGACGATTCCTGTACCCGAGCCTACACGGAGATCAGTGTTAACTATCAGGGGTGTGAAGATACACCCCGTGCAATCTACTCTTAGGATATCGGTTGATGAGTGATTTACAGCAGGCCAATAAAGAGCTTCAGGGTAAAACAGCGATTGAGATCGTAGACTGGGCGTTAAAGCAGGGAACTAATCCGCTGATTACCACCAACTTTCGCCCCTATGAGTCGGTAATTCTGCATCTGGTAACACAGGTCCGACCTGATATAGAAGTGCTCTGGGTGGATTCAGGCTATAACACCTCGGCCACTTACCGTTTTGCAGAAAAACTGATCAGGTCGCTTAGCCTGAATATCAAAACCTATATACCCCAACAGACGGCGGCACATCGCAACGTTGTTATGGGGGGAATACCGGAAGTTGATGACCCTCTGCACGAGGAGTTTACCCGTCAGGTAAAACTTGAACCTTTTCAGCGTGCGTTTGCAGAGTTAAAACCAGATGTCTGGTTCAATGCGATTCGTCGTGATCAGACTGAGTTTCGTCAGTCGCTGGATGTGCTGAGTCGTTCGAAAGATGGCATCCTGAAAGTAGCTCCACTGTTCAACTGGAGTGAGGCAGAAATGGATGCCTATCTTGAAAAATACCAGTTGCCGAATGAGCTGGATTATTTCGATCCGACCAAAGCACTTGAAACACGCGAGTGTGGATTACACACGCAACTCTAAAATTCTGGTTTTAATAGAGCGCTGCGCTCGTTAAGCTTAGGATTTAGTCGGCGAGGCGAGTTAGGGCGATGAAAGGCTGGATTCTGGGAATAGCGCTGATAGCAGGAGCGGGTGCCGGTGGGGCCTACTACTGGAAACAAAGTCTGGAGGTATCTGACAGACAGCTCGCCTCTTATGTACCCGCCGATACCGCCCTCTATTTCGGAGTGCGTGCAGACTCCGGACTGCTTAGTCAGATGGAGGGGTTTTATTCCCACCCCGGGTTAGGTAAAGACCTGCAACTGCTGGTCGATGAGCTGCAGAAGGGTGGTGGTAATCCGGAACTCCGTGCGTTTGCCTCCTCTGTTCTGAAAGATCTGATAGATACTGATGGAAATGCAGTTAGCTTTTTTAATCAGCTAGGGCTGGACGCCGCTGGTGCGCAGCAGATCTATCTCGATGGCATGGTTCCGGTTGTTCATCTCACCAGCAAAACCGCAGGGCAGTTTCGTAGCTACTGGGAGACTCGCGCAAAGCAGTCGGGCCTTCGTATCTTCTCTGAAGATATCTCGCAACAGAATCTACTGCGTATCCGTCTGACGCCTGCCTCCCAACCTCTGTCAGTTGATCTTTTAATAGCCGAATCAGGTAATACAGCAGTTCTGAGTTTTGTTACACCGCTGGATACGCCTGAAGAGTTGGCGCAGCGGGTACTGGTTAAGCAGCCGGAAAAGAGTCTTGTTGCCAGTGGGCGTCTCGATCAGTTGAAACAGAAGTACCAGTTTACTGATCATATGGCGCTGTTCGTCGATATCCAGCATATTGCGCGTGCTGTGTTAAATACTGAATCGAGTCGTCTGTCGGACGATATCTCACAGCTGTTCCAACTTATCGGTGAGGTTACGGTCGATCAGCAGCTAAGTCAGCAATGCCGTAATGAATACTCCGATCTGGCATCCTGGGTACCGCAGCTGGTTGCTGGTTACACAAAAGTTGAGACCGATCCTGAACTACGCCTGCAGAGTCGTTCGGTACTGGAGATTAAATCCGGGGATACGCTTAATCTGCTTAAAGCTCTGAACGGGCATCTTCCTTCTCATGTAAGCGAGCTTGATAAGCAGATAATCGGTCTTGGTGTGGCACTCGATATGGATCAGTTGATGCCAGTATTGGTGCAGCTCTGGACCTCATTCAATCAGATACAGTTTCAGTGTGCTGAATTGCAACGGCTACAACGTCAGATGGCGCAGAATAACCCCGCTTTGCTAGGTGTGTTTACCGGTATGGCGCAGGGAATAAAGGGGGTGGCCGCATCCCTCTATGATCTGGAGTTCGGTAGCCTGAACAGCCCGGTCAAATCGATTGATCTGTTGCTGACTATTGCGACGGCTAATCCGCAACTGGTTGCCAATCTGGTATCTACCTCGCCAATCGGCAAGCTCAGTTTGCCGCTGGATGGCAGCACTGGACAGGTCGACTTAAGTGAGTTGATTCCTGGGCTAGAGGGTAGAACTGCTATCCGGGGATCACATATTACGCTTAGTACCGGACCGGTAAGTGATACTGAAGCTACAAAACTTGCCACAGAATCGCTGGATAAAAATGGTTTGTTTGAGATGTCGGTTAACTATCCTGCAATGACCGGCGTTATAGAGAAACTACCGGTCAACGAGCTGCAGCCGCTGCTGTCAGGAGCACGGGATACTAGTCTCTGTCTTGAGCATGCGCGTACGGTTGATCTGCTTCAGCGTTATCCATTTTCAGCCAGCTACCGCACGGCGTTCAGTGATCTTGGTTTGCAAACGGATCTGAGAATCGGTCTGGATAGAGTTGCAGATGAGGCGGCATATAATCCGGTTGGTAAATATCGGGTAGAGGATCAGACCTGGGATTGTCCGCGTGGTGTCGAGTCGGGATATGAAGAGATCAATCAGGATGGAACCGGGCGTTTTTACCAGGTATCACCGGATCAGAAATGTGAGCTGTTTGAATACCGCTATAACTGGACTCAAAACGCAAACCGTCTGATCTTTGATATCAATTCAAGCAGGTCCAGAGATAACTGCAAGGCTGAATGGGATGGCTATGAATCCTACACGGCTGAGTGCACTCTGACTGCAATCGAAGGTGGATTTAGCTGTATCTACGATGATGGTGAATCTGAAGGGCTTTTTGCCTATCGCCGTATCAACTAAGTGGAGATGTAATGGAGTACCTGCCCCTATTTTTTGATCTTAAAGATCAGCCCGTTTTACTGGTCGGAGGCGGTGAAATTGCGTTACGCAAGGCGCGTCTGCTTGCCCGTGCTGGTGCACAGATACGGGCGGTCAGCCATGCCTTTGAGTCTGAGTTGATCTCGCTGATTAATCAGTACTCAGGGGTTTGTACGACGGGAGATTATCATTCTGATCTGCTTGAGGGCGTTAAACTGGTTGTCGCCGCGACCGACGACAATACGCTGCATCAACAAATCTTTGCGGATGCAAAAGCGGCCAATATACCGATCAATGTTGTGGATACGCCCGAACTCTGTACCTTTATCTTTCCAGCGATCGTTGACCGCTCTCCGGTTGTTATTGGTATCTCCTCGGCGGGGAAGGCACCGGTATTGGCGCGGAATCTCAGAGCAAAACTGGAGACACTGATTCCCGCAGGATATGCGCAACTGGCTGATCTGGTCGGGCGTTTCCGTGGACAGGTAAAACAGCGCTTCAAAACTGTAAATCAGCGCAGAAACTTTTGGGAGCGGGTTCTTGACGGCGCTGTTGCTGAGCGGATATTCGCAGGGCAGCAGGATTCTGCGGCGCAGCTGTTACAGGCACAGATTGACGCGGCCGACCCGAATCACCAGACCGGTGAGGTTTACCTTGTAGGGGCGGGTCCCGGTGATCCGGAACTTCTTACTTTTAAAGCCCTGCGTTTGATGCAGCAGGCGGATGTAGTGCTGTACGATGCATTGGTGTCTCCTGAAGTGCTCGAGTTGTGTCGCCGTGATGCTGAGCTGATCTATGTTGGTAAGCAGCGCGATAACCATAGTCTCCCTCAGACTGGAATTAACCAGTTACTGATTGAGCAGGCAAAGCGTGGAATGAGGGTCGTCCGGCTTAAGGGGGGGGATCCCTTTATCTTTGGTCGGGGTGCTGAAGAGGTTGAACAGCTAAAAGCTGAAGGTATCCCTTTTCAGATTGTGCCTGGAATTACAGCAGCCAGCGCCTGTTCCACCTATGCGGGTATACCACTGACTCACAGAGATTATGCGCAATCGGTCAAATTTATTACCGGTCAGTTAAAAAACCGTACGACTAAGCTCGATTTTGCTGAGATGGTTCAGCCGAACCAGACGCTGGTGTTCTATATGGGATTACACACTTTACCCGCGATCGTTGATGGATTGGTTGCTGCCGGAAAGTCGCCTGAGACGCAGATCGCTATTGTTTCCCGTGGTACGCGAAGAGATCAACGAGTGCTGACCGGTACGCTCAGTACCATTGTAGATCAGCAGCAACATGAGCAGCTTGGAGCACCGGCGTTGCTGATTGTTGGAGAAGTGGTCGGGCTGCAATCAAATCTGGCCTGGTTTGGCGAGCAGCCCTGAAAAATCGCTTTTAGGGTTCGGGTTACATCAGCATTGTGCCGGCCAGGTAAGTCAGCGAATAGCCGATCAGGTAAGCAACCAAGAGCAGTACGGAGTAGCGTAGGTAGGTCATAAAGGTCAGAATCTCAACTTTCGACATCGCTACGATCCCTGCGGCAGAACCGATAACCAGCATAGATCCTCCGACGCCAACAGAGTAGGTCAGCGACAGCCAGTCACCCTCGGTCATCACGATGTTGGATTTCAGCAGGGCAGCCGTCAGTGGTACGTTATCAACCACAGCTGAGAACAGTCCCATCATGAAGTTAGCTCCCTCTACCGGCAACAGATTGTAGATGCCGACCAGATACTCAAGGGTACCGATCTCTTTCAGCATGCCGACCAGCAGGAGGATACCGAGGAAGAACATCAGAGTATCGAATTCAATTTTACGAATGTAATCAAGCAGGTTTTCGCGCTGATCATCCTTGTACAGGAAGCGGCCCAGCAGAAACATAATCGACAGACCAAACAGGAAGGTTAGAACCGGTGGAATACCCGCAACTACGTTCAGAACGATGGTGGACATGATGGTCAGCAGGAATATCACTGAGACTACTTTGCCGACAAAATCATCACGACGCGGTGTCGGGATCACCTCGGCAATGCCCTTCAGAGGACGTGATAGCATTGCGGCGAGACAGAGTACACTGATAAACGAGGGTATAGAGAGCAGCAGCAGATCTTCGATAGTTACCTTTCCGGACAGGAATATCATCAGCGTCGTTACATCGCCGGTGATCAGCGCGACACCACCTGAGTTAACCGCAAAAACCACCAGTACGGCAAAACGCAGAGTCTTTTTTCGGTCCAGGCGTAGAGACAGAACCAACGCTATGGAAACGAGCGTTGCAGTAATGTTGTCACAGAGGGATGAGAATACGAAGGAGAAGATAGCAACCAGAAATATCAGCTTCCGTTCGCTGATCTGTCGCGGTAATAGTTTGTAGATCAGTGTCTCGATCAGTCCCTGATGGTTGAGGAAGGCAACAAAGGTCATCGCCGCCATCAGGAAGAGCCACAGGCTAGCGATCTCCAGTAGGTTCTCGTTCAGTTGATCGCGGATTATCTCAGGGCTGACACCGGCTTCAGGAAAGAGAAAAATCAGAATCCAGGCAAGCGTACCCAGAAACAGGGTGCTTTTTGCCTTGTTTACATGGATAACTTCCTCAAGCACGATAGAGAGTAGAGCGAGTACAGCGAGACCTATTAGAGCAATATGCAGCATTCAGGGTACCGGAGTATTTCAGATAGAGAAGATGGGCCAGAACTATGCGCCCTCTGGTTCCCGAAATTTTATACGAAAATACACGCCACCAACAAACAAGGATCTATAAAATGTGGTTTTTATGCCTAAAAGTATTATGCGGCCAGGTTTTTTTGGCCCAACAGGACGAGTACTAAAGTTTAATGGCTGGATGGTACGTCTATTTGATGGAGTGTAGTGACCAGAGTCTTTACTGTGGTGTGACAACCGATCCCGAGCGTCGCTTGCGACAGCACAATGGAGAGCGGGTTGGCGGTGCCCGGTATACTCGCAGCAGACGACCAGTCAGGCTGGTCTGGCAGGAGGAGCATGAGGACCGGGCTGCTGCCAGCCGTCGCGAATCCGCAATTAAGGGGATGTCACGTAGCGACAAGCTGGCACTGTTGGCGGCCGGCACAGATTAACGAAAATTAACCTGCGCGGCGGTTCTGGCGTTTTTCCGGACGCTTATCTGAACTGCCTGAACCCGCTTTGCGTGGATTTCCACCTTTAGAGCGTTTAGCTGGTGCTCGCTTGCCGCGCCCTTTAGGTGGGGCATCTGACCAGGGGCGTATATCTAACTGCTGCCCACAGACACGAGCACGGGCAAGGGCAGTCAACTGCGTTTTATCCAGAGAGTCGGGAAGGTCAACTGTACTGAAGTTGTCGCTGATATCGACGCGGCCGATCTGGGCGCTGCTTATACCCGCTTCGTTGGCGATTGCGCCGACAATATTGTCCGGCTTAACGCCGTGGAGGTGACCCACACCGATCCAGTAACGACGCATCCCTTCATCAGGCGTCTGAGAGCCGCGCTCTTTACGACGCTCATTAATGCGTGACTCTTTACGGACAACCTCGTTAGGATCGCGCTCGTTCTCGTTCAGCAGGAAGTTTTTCTGGCCTGACATCAGACTCAAAGCCGCTGCGGCGAGTGCACTGGCTGTTATGCCACTTTCAGCAACCAGCTCATCAATGATCTTGGTAAAGTCGGTAGCCTGAGACTCACCGGTAGCATTAACCAGGCGCTGCTTGAGACGCTGGATACGCAGAGCGTTGATCTCTTTGGCTGTAGGAAGCTCAAGTGTTTCCAGCGGTGAACGGGTTGTGCGTTCAATCTGGCGTAACAGGTGGCGTTCGCGAGGCGTTACAAACAGAATGGCATCACCTTCGCGCCCGGCACGACCAGTACGTCCGATACGGTGAATGTAGGATTCCGCGTCATAGGGAATATCGTAGTTCACAACCTGCGTAATACGTTCAACATCGAGGCCTCGCGCTACAACATCGGTTGCTACTACAAAGTCCAGCTTGCCACGTTTGAGCTGTTCAACAATACGCTCACGCTGCTGCTGTGCGATGTCACCATGCAAAGCCGCAGCAGGGAAACCTTCCTGTCGCAGCTGTTCAGACAGCTCTTCTGTCGCTGTCTTGGTACGAACAAAGATAAGCGTTGCATCCTGTTCCTGTCCCTGGACCTCAAGAAGGCGACTCAGCGCAGCGAACTTGGACATGCCACGAACCTGCCAGACACGCTGACGGATAGTACTGGCGGTCGCCGTTTGTGACGCGATCTTAACCAGTTTGGGTTTTTCCAGATAGTTTTCAGCGATATGGCGAATTTCACGCGGCATGGTCGCGGAGAACAGGGCGATCTGACGAGCCGGAGGCGTGTGCTGAAGTACCCACTCTACATCATCGATAAAGCCCATGCGCAGCATCTCATCGGCTTCATCAAGCACCAGTGCCTGCAGGCGATCCAACTGAAGTGTGCCACGACGCATATGGTCCATGACACGACCGGGTGTGCCGATAATCACCTGTACGCCCTTACGCAGGGCACGGATCTGGGCGTCGTATGCCTGACCGCCATAGATCGACAGAATACGTACGCCGCTCAGGTGCTTGGCATATTTTTCACAGGCTTCAGCAACCTGAAGAGCGAGTTCACGTGTAGGTGCCAGTACTAACAGTTGTGGGTGGTGCTCAGCAGCGTTAACGCGCTGTAACAACGGTAGTGCAAAGGCTGCTGTTTTACCGGTGCCGGTCTGTGCCTGACCTAACAGGTCCTGACCTTCAAGCAACGTAGGTATAGACTCCGCCTGAATAGGTGACGGCGTTTCATATCCGAGCTCAGAAATAGCATCAAGAATAGCGGGTTGTAGGCCAAGGTCACCAAAGGTGCTGACCGGTGTTTGGGTGTCGGACATAAAGGAGTTTAATACCTGTAGCTTGGAAGGGTGCGCTGCGCGCCTGTTGGCGCTGATATCGCTGGACTGCACCAGTAAATTGATCGCGGATTATACAGCTGTGTAGGGGTTGTTGTCCAGACAGGACCCCTGAGATCAGGGGTTTATATCAATACAGAGCCTCGTTCAGAGGCTCTGTACCGGGTATCACACGACCAGATCCATGCCACGTCTGACGAACTCATGCTCGTTCATACGTGCCATCCAGCGTGCAACGTTAGGGTAATCACTGGGAGTAATCTGCTGGAATTCATATCGCATCGCCCAGGGGTAGATTGCTATATCTGCAACGCTCATCTGATCGACAACATACTCGCGCCCCTCAAGGCGCCTGTCCAGTACGCCCCAGAGACGCTGAGCTTCTTTGTGGTAGCGCTCGCGAGCGTAAGGAACATCCACTTTTGCGTGTTTTATAAAATGGTGCGCCTGACCGAGGAAGGGGCCAAAGCCGCCCATCTGCCACATCAGCCACTGCATCACTTCCCACCGTGCGCGCACATCGGTGGGCATAAATTTTCCTGTTTTTTCAGAAAGGTACAGAAGAATCGCGCCGGTTTCGAACATCGTAATCGGAGCGCCGTCAGGTCCGTCCGGATCAATAATTGCCGGAATTTTGTTGTTTGGACTGATCGCTAAAAATTCGGGTTTGAACTGGTCATCCTCATTAATATTGACCGGATGTGCTTTGTAGCTCAGGCCACAGGCTTCCAGCATGATCGAAATTTTTCGGCCATTGGGTGTATTCCAGGTATAAAGGTCGATCAAGTTCACTCTCCCTATTGTGTAAAGTGGTGGTAGATATTGATCAGTTCATTTTCGGTGTAGCTGACGATGATCAGTTGCTGACCGGGTTTGATCAGATTGGCGTCACGCCCTAAAACGCCCTGCGCATAGTTGTATACGTAGGTGTCTTGCACCTTGTTATAAAGGAAATCACCTAAAAATGAACTACGGAGGTTCTCCAGCTTTTCGTCGGCCAGTTCCGGTATCGCAACGCTTAATATGCGATCTGAGCTTTCCAGGCGTATACCCTTGGCAAAGGTTTCCATCAAACCATGCTGCAGTATTCCCCAGAGTCCCTGATCATCATCAGGCGTCACCGCATGGATATAGAAAACACTCCCTTTAGCGATATCAGGATCCGACAACAGTTCTTGAAGACGAAGCTTGTGTCCGGGTGCCAGTGACCGAATCGCTTCTTCCATTGTAGAACTTGC
>JBFEXW010000058.1:0-10663 GCA_041562495.1 Marinobacterium sp.
GCCCCATATCCACACCATCCAGTACCCCCAGGGGTTTGGCAGTAATAAAATTGCCGCTGGATACCCGAATCTGAGCGCCATGCATCGGGGTGTTTGCCAGTCCCATCGAGAGCTGGGCTTCGAAACTGGTCCTGACCTGCCCAACCGCTTCGATAACGCACTTCAGGCTGGTTGAATCGGTAACACGCTGGTCATGGTGTAGGCGTATTTCCAGACCCTCCTGAGCGAGTCGGCGATCAATCTGCGGGCGAGCGCCGTGGACCAGAATCAATCTGATTCCGAGACTGTTCAGCAGCGCGATATCGCTGACGATATTGGAGAAGTTATCGCTTTCTACAGCTTCACCACTCACCATTACCACAAGGGTTTTATCACGATGTGCGTGAATGTACGGTGAGGAGTGTCTAAACCAGTCGATAAAGGTATGTTGCCGACTCATGCGGAGATCCTAAAGACAGTAATGCTTTATCAGATTATGCAATATTTCCAGCGTAGGTCTAATCTGATCCAACGCAAGGAATTCATTAGGCTGATGCGCCTGATTGATCGATCCCGGTCCCATGACCAGTGTTTCCATACCGATCGATTGCAGGAAGGGTGCCTCGGTACCAAAAGCAACCGCTTCTGAGTGATGGCCGGTGAGTTTTTCGACCAGATGTACCAGCTCAGAGTTTTCCTGCTGCTCAAAGGGTGGAATGCCGGGAAAAAGAGATCTGACATCCAGATGGACACCGTGTCTTGTGCCAATTGGATGTAAGCGCTCACTTATATGATTTCTGAGGCCGTCAAGACTCATGCCTGGCAATGGACGCAGATCAAACTCAAGTTCGCAGCGCCCACAGATGCGATTTGGATTATCGCCGCCATGAATGCAGCCCAGATTCAGTGTCGGAACATCAATTCTGAAGCTGGCGTTATGATGCTTGCCTTGTAATTCAGTCCGTATATTGATCAACTCTGAAAGAACCGAGTGCATCGCATCCAGTGCATTAGCACCCAATGAAGGGTCGGAAGAGTGACCTGACTGCCCCTCTATTCTGACCGCTTCCATCATCATCCCTTTGTGCATACGGATTGGCTTAAGTCCGGTTGGCTCACCAATCACCGCAGCCCGTGCCTTGGGCTTTCCAGCCTCAACCAGTGCGCGAGCGCCAGACATGGAAGATTCTTCATCAGCCGTTGCAAGAATGATCAGTGGTGCTTTGAGCTGGGTATCTGTGAACGATTTAGCCGCTTCAATAGCCAGTGCCAGAAATCCTTTCATATCGCAGGTACCAAGGCCATAAAGACGGTTGTCTCGTTCCTCAACCTTGAACGGGTCGGACTTCCAGAGCTCAGGATCACAGGGGACGGTATCGGTATGGCCAGAGAGAACCAGCCCTCCGGGGCCTGACCCCAGTGTTGCGATCAGATTGGCCTTGCCCGGCTCCCCCGGTACAGGCATCACTTCACAGTTGAAGCCAAGCTCTTCTAGCCAGGTGTGCAGTTGCTCAATAACACCGAGGTTAGGACTGTCCCATTGGATGGAGGTCGAACTGATCGAGGGAAGCGCAATCAGATCGCGAATCATGCCTATGGTGTCTGGCAGCTTTTGCATAATGAATCTCCAAAATTCTGGAACCATTCTGCAATCTTTTTACGGGACAAGACAAATAAAAACACGCCGATCCAGATAGGACCGGCGTGGGGCGTGTCAGATAAATACCGCTTTAAAGATATAGAAGAAGATGATTGAAAGAATCGCACCGGCAGGCAGGGTGATCAGCCAGGAGATGAAAATGGTACTGACTACTTTCAGGTTTAGCGCGGCCATTCCGCGGGCGAGGCCTACACCCAGCACGGCGCCGACCAGTGTATGTGTTGTGGATATCGGCAGACCGGTGCCAGACGCAACAACGACAGTAGTTGCAGCCGCCAGCGTCGCAGCGAATCCGCGGCTGGGTGTAAGTTCGGTGATATTGTTACCGACAGTCGCGATTACCTTATGTCCATACATCACCAGCCCGGCAACGATACCACCGCCGCCTAGCAGCAGGATCCAGGAAGGCATGACTGATTTCTGTGCTACTTCACCAGCGGAGTTAACGATACCGACAACCGCTGCTAACGGACCCACCGCGTTTGCTACATCGTTAGAACCGTGGGCAAAAGCCATCGCACAGGCGGTAAACAGCATCAGTACTCCGAATACCTTTTCAACACTGCTGAAGTGATAGTCTTTGTCCGCATTCGCATCAATCTTGATGCGGCGCTGCATAACGATGCCTATTGCCATCGACAGAGCACCGAGTGCTACAGATATTGTCGCACTCTCACCCCAGGATAGATGGAGCCCAATATGCTTGAGTCCTTTGGTCAACGTGACCATCGCAACGACAAAGCCCACCAGAAAGATGTAAAGGGGTACGTATCGCTTTGCATTTTCGAACGGCTTGTCTGTATCAAGTACGAGCGCCTGAACACTGCGATAAAGCGCGTATGAGATGATGCCAGCGGTTATCGGCGACACTACCCAGCTCATTACAATTGTGCCGACCTTGCCCCAGTGCACCGCATCGACTGAGATGCCAACTGCCGCAAAGCCAACGATTGCACCTACGATAGAGTGCGTTGTGGATACCGGCCAGCCAAAGTGGGTTGCGATCAGCAGCCAGGTACCGGCGGCAAGTAGCGAGGCCATCATGCCGAAAACCAGAAACTCGGGACTCTGACTTAACAAGTCTGCATCTATAATCCCTTTGCGGATCGTTTGGGTAACCGCGCCTCCAGCCAGATAGGCACCGGCGAACTCAAACAGAATTGCGATGATGATCGCCTGTTTCAGCGTCAGTGCCTTAGAGCCGACAGAGGTGCCCATCGCATTAGCAACGTCATTGGCACCCACCCCCCAGGCCATAAAGAACCCGAACAGGCAGGCCAGGATGAGCATGATGGAGCCATAGTGAGCGATAATATCCATGATCAATACCTTCTTATGCTATATCGGGTTATCTGGCGAGAAGAATCTGAAGTCGTGAGCCGACCTGCTGTGCGCGGTTGGACAGATCACCAATCCACTCAAGGATACGGTAGAGGAACATTACATCCACTGGGTTGAGTTCCGATTCGAGTGAGAAGAGTTGCGCACGAACCTGTCGCTCCTGCTGATCCGTTTCATGTTCAAGACGGTCTAGCTCTTTGATCAGACGCTCTACCAGCTGTACTTCTCGCCCCCGGAAGCCAACCGTAACCAGTTCATCCAGTTCACCCATCGCTTTAACCGCCTGTTGACTGGTATCAAGCGCCAGATCAAGGAAGTTACAGACAGATTCACGCATCGGTTCAGGCAGCGTCATGTGTCGGCTGAGGATCAGATCGGAAATATTCTTCGCAATATTGGCTATCTTGTCCTGCATACGCAGAAGTTCAAGCAGATCGGCGCGTGGTACCGGCAGGAAAATGCTGCTGGGTAGGTTCTGACGAATATCGTGTTTCATATTGTCAGCATCCTGCTCGAGTCCGGAGATCTTTTTCTGAACCTTTTCAGCTTTTTCCCAGTCGTCGTCGCACACCGCCTTAAGAAAGGCTTTGAGTTCCACTGCGCATGCCTGAGCCTTAATGATATGCTCTTGGATTGGTTGAAACGGAGACCGTGCGAACATCTGCATGATTGGGCTGTTAACCATCGTGGACGCCTACCCTTTTTGTTGGTTTAAATTTGAATGCATTATAAGTTGCTAATACGTGCTTGTAGTAAAAATGTCACATAAAAGTAGAAAAAATATTATTCAAACTGATCTCCATCCAGCTTTTGCACAGTTTAAGGGAATAACAGAGTAATCAGATGGCAAAGGAAACAGAGCTCAAACTGGTGATCTCCAGCGACTATGGTGCACTGATTGAACGCATACTGGACCGGCTAGGTGCCCGACATCGGGGAAGGTCGGAGCTGTTTAACGCATACTATGACACCAGCGATCGGGATCTGAGTGCCCGAAAAATGGCTCTCAGAGTGCGGCGGAAAGGCTCAGCATTTATCCAAACGCTGAAAACGGCTGGAACCTCTGGTGCTGGTGGCCTGAGTCATCGTGGCGAATGGGAGTGGGAACTCGATAATGAGCAGTTATGTACGCCCTGCCTTGCAGGTCTGATACCCGATGAACTGGCTAATGCAGAGTTTTATCCTCAGTATCAGACTGACTTCGAACGTACCCTTTGGCTGCTAAACTTCACTGGCAGTGAAATTGAAATCGCCTGGGATCAGGGGACGATTAAAGTCGGTGATCAGATAGAAATGATCTCTGAGCTGGAGCTGGAGCTGAAATCGGGCAACACTAAGTCTCTGTTAGTGTTGGCAAAACAGCTATCGAATCTGCTCCCCGTTCGCGCGGGTGTGCTGAGTAAAGCGGCCAGAGCCGAGAGACTGCGCTCTACTCTGAGGCAGGGGTTGGCAGAAGATGATTTTGGTCTAAATGATGAGCTTTCAAGCCTGAGCCATAAACTGGATATTGAGCTGGAAACACTCTGTAGTGATTCCAATGAGTTAGTGCTCTCAGCATTCAAAAATACTTTAGATCGCGTGAAGCAGAAGGTAAAAAATCTGCAGTTCAGTTCTGATACGCTGGAGTTGATTGATCTGTTAGAGCGAATTCAGCAGCAGACTCAGGTTGATACCCACACTGCTACTGAGATTGCACGATGGGTACTTAGGCTGATTGAGTCCAGACTGATCGGTCAGCTCAGCACACGACTCGCGCTTATTAACGATTCACAGCCAGCGGAGCAGTGAGCCTATGAACCCATCTTCAGTGCTTGTTATCAATACTGGTGGCACATTCGGCATGGTCGAAACGGAGCGAGGCTTGGCACCGGTTGGTGATCTTCAGTCGCGTATCAGGCAACTGATTCCTGAAGCTCAGGAGTTTAGTTTTGATCTGACAGAACTGGACCCTCTGATTGACAGTTCAGACCTCACGCCAAGTGACTGGGGGCTGATGGCAGAAGTTATTTGTCGAGAGATGAGTAACTACTCTGGGTTTGTCGTGATTCATGGCACTGACACACTGGCCTATACGGCAGCAGCACTCAGTTTTATCTTTAACGGGTGTGATAAACCGGTACTGATTACCGGATCTCAGATACCCTTGTCTGCAAAAAACAGTGATGCACCTTCAAACTTTCTCGATTCTATTGCAGCGATAGAAACTGATAGCCAATTGAAAGGCGTCTACGTCTGCTTTGGTGGCCGGCTTTTGCTCGGCAGCCGTGTCCGTAAGGTGGATGCTCAGGCGTTTACCGCCTTTGATACTCCTAACCTGAGCGGCTATATGGAGTTTGATCATCCGGTTGCACAGAAACCCACTGCGCTGCCGGTATTCAAAGACAGGGCTGTAGCGACGCTGCTTATCTATCCGGGCATTCCGGCATCTCTGATTGATACCCTGAGTGAGGATCCAGAGGTTGAAGCGATACTGTTGCTGAGTTTTGGCAGCGGGAATCTTCCCAGCTTCTCGACCGATTTTACAGCGGGTGTGAAACGGGCCACTGAGCGCGGGAAACTGATAGTGAATCTCACACAGTGTTTGCGTGGGAAAGTAATTCAGGGTGCTTATGCGACGGGCTCAGTACTGGCAGAGGTTGGCGCGTTGCCGGGGTATGATCTTACGCCAGAAGCTGCCTTTGCGCGCATGCATTATCTGCTGGCAACATCGGACAATAAAAAAGCGGTTGTAGTTCGCTGGCCACAACCGCTTGCTGATGAGCTCAGCCGGAATCAGTGATCCAGTATCTGGCTCAGGAATAGTTTAGTACGCTCATTCTGAGGGTTGTCGAAGAACTCGTGAGGTTCATTTTCTTCAACAATCTGACCTGCATCCATAAAAATCACTCGGTCGGCAACTTTCTTTGCGAAGCCCATCTCATGAGTTACGCAAAGCATGGTCATCCCCTCTTCCGCCAGTTCAACCATTACGTCCAATACCTCTTTGATCATCTCTGGATCGAGAGCAGAAGTAGGCTCGTCAAACAGCATGATATTTGGGTTCATACAGAGTGAACGCGCAATTGCTACACGTTGTTGCTGGCCACCTGAGAGCTGACCAGGATACTTATCTGCCTGATCCGGAATCTTAACGCGCTCCAGATACTTCATAGCCGTTGCTTCCGCTTCCGCTTTCGGTTTTTTCTGTACCCAGATTGGACCCAGCGTCAGGTTTTCCAGAATGGTCAGGTGTGGGAAGAGATTAAAGTGCTGGAACACCATGCCCACATCTCGACGGATAGTTTCGATGTTTTTCACATCGTCGATCATCTCGACACCATCAACTACCAGTGAGCCCTCCTGAAACTCCTCCAAGCGGTTGATACAGCGAATCGTAGTCGATTTGCCGGAACCCGATGGACCACAGATTACGATACGTTCACCTTTCTTAACACGAAGGTTTACATCACGCAGTACGTGGAAGTTACCGTACCACTTGTTCAGATTTTCAATAACAATAATGTCTTCAGATTCTGCGGAAGATTTAACTGCGCTCATAATTAATCTCTCTTATCAGTATTCATCTGGCGCTCAATCTTGCGAGCGAGGACGGACATGCTGAAACAGCTCGCCCAGAACACAAGGAATACGAACAGATAGCCTTCAAGTGCGTGGCCACCCAGCCAATAGGAGTTAGAAAGGGCTGTTTGTAGGGTCTGAACCACCTCAGGTATGCCGATGATCAGCAAGAAGGTGGTGTTCTTAAACAGCATGACGAAGGTTGCCAGAATGTTCGGCAGGGAGATCTTTATCACCTGTGGCAGGATAATCAGCAGGATCTTCTGCCAGTAGCTCAGACCAATAGAATCAGCCGCTTCGTACTGACCACTTGGAACAGCCGCGAAGCCCCCACGGAACACTTCAGCCATATAGCCGGACATAAAGAAGATCAGCACGATCCAGACACGGATCAACTTATCGACGTTGGTTCCTTCGGCAAAGAAGAGTGGCAGCATCACTGACCCCATAAAGAACAGAGACAGCACTGGCACACCGCGGAAGAACTCGATGAAGATCACCGAGACTGAACGGATAAACGGCATGTTTGAACGACGACCTAGCGCCCAAAGAAAGCTGAACGGAAAGGCGACGATGATACTTGCTGCAGCCATAAAGACGTTGAGAGTAAAGCCGCCCCAAAGATCGGTGCTAACCACTGTAAGACCTGCCCAACCGCCGTATAGCATGGCAATACCTACTAGCGGCAGAAGCAACCAAGCTGCGACTGAGGCTTTCATCCGGATGTGCTTAGGCAGAGTGAACGACGCGATAATCACCAGAACGAGTAACCCGATCATTAGATTAATTCGCCAGATCTCTTCAGCCGGATAGGTTCCGTAGAAGAACTGATAAGACCAGGCGTTCACAAACACCCAGCATGCGCCTTCACGGACACAGGCATCCTCGCTGGTACCGGTCCAGTTTGCTGAGAGGAACGCCCAGTCGATCATAGGCGGAATATAGCTAACAAGAAACGCGATCAGTGCCAGTGTTACCACCGAGTTAGGGATGGAGGAGAATAGGTTTTCCTTCATCCAGTGCGCAACCCCAACCGTTTTTACCGGGGCAGGTCGTGCGGAAATAGGTTGAAACTCTTTCATCAGATTCTCCTACCGGCTGACCAATGCAACAGCGTTGTTAAAGCGATTCATCAGGAACGAAATCACCATGTTGACCACAAAGTAAACCACAATGGTCATAAAGATGGTTTCAATCGCCTGACCAGTCTGGTTCAGTGCTGTGCCAACAAATACGTTGAACAGGTCTGGGTAACCGATCGCCGCCGCCAGAGTCGAGTTCTTCACAAGACTCTGATATTCGGAGTTGAGCAGAGGAACTATCACGCGCATCGCCTGCGGAACGATTATCAGCGACATGATCTTCTTCTCTTTTAATCCTAGACTGCGAGCCGCTTCCGTCTGACCGTGAGGAATCGATTGCACGCCTGCACGTACTGCCTCAGCGATAAACGCACCGGTATAAACCGACAGGGCGATTGCCAACGCCATCAATTCAGGAATGATGGTGATACCGCCACGGTAGTTAAACCCTTTGAGTTCAGGATACTCCATAGTGAATGGGAGGCCGGTAACTAGCAGCGTTACCAGTGGAAAGCCGATGACCATCGCTATTGAGGCATATAGCAGAGGAAACTGTTGACCCGTCAGCTCCTGGCGTTTTTTTGCCCAGCTACGTAGTACAAAAATCCCTACAACAGCTACAGCCAACGCAAGCTCAGACAACCAGAACAACTCACTGCCAACCATCTTGGGAATGTATAAACCGCGTACATTCAGGAAGATCGCTTCACCTAGGCTGAGACTCTGGCGCGCACTAGGCAGGGCTGCAAGTACTGCGAAATACCAGAAAAAAACTTGCAGAAGCAAAGGAATGTTACGAAAAGTCTCTACATAGACCAGCGCTACTTTGCGTATCAACCAGTTATGGGAGAAGTTTGCTACGCCGAAGATAAACCCGAGCACGGTCGCAAAAAATATCCCGATCGCTGATACAAGTAGTGTATTCAGAAAACCGACAACAAAGATACGCCCATAGGTATCCGTCGCTTCAAACGGAATCAGGGACATCAAAACATCATAGCCAGCGGAGGCGCCAAGGAAACGGAAACCGGTCTTAATACCGGTGGCTTCCATGTTAGCCAATACGTTGCTGATGATGGAGTAGAAGAAATAACCTAAACCCAGAACGAGAAGAATTTGATAGAAGACTGCTCGAACATTAGGGTTGTTATAAAAGGCAGCGCCAGCGTTACCACTTGATTTACGCGCGGAGGCTTTCGCTTCTTCAATGGTTTTTTGCTTAAACATGTAACTTACCAAAGTAGATGCTAATAAGCAGAAAAGGGGAGCTGTTTAGCCTCCCCCTTAGTTAGTTACCGATTGACTCGGGATTAACGCATTGCTGGAGCGTACATGATACCGCCGTCACGCCATGAAGCGTTTAGGCCACGCTCCAGTTTCAGCGGAGAATCCATACCCACGTTACGCTCGAATGCTTCAGCGTAGTTACCTACCTGAGTGATGATCCGGTAAGCCCACTCGGAGTCCACACCCAGATTAGCACCTAATTCACCTTCAACACCGAGAAGACGTTTGTTAGCAGGATTGCCGTTTTTCATCTTGTCGCCAGCGTTAGCAGCAGTTACACCCTGCTCTTCAGCTTCGATCATCGCGTTCAGAGACCACTTGACGATGTTGAACCACTGATCATCGCCCTGACGAACAACTGGTCCAAGGGGTTCTTTAGAGATAACTTCTGGCAGGATAATCGCATCACCTGGTTTAGCCAGCCCGACGCGCAGAGCTGCAAGCTGGGAGCCGTCAGAGGTCAGGAAGTCACAACGACCGGATTCAAAACCAAGACGTGTCTGGTCAGACGTATCGAAGGTAACCGCTTTGTAAGACATGCCGTTTTCCCGGAAGTAATCGGCGATTGCCAGCTCAGTAGACGTACCCGCCTGGATACAGGCATTTGCGCCGTCCAGCTCTTTAGCACTTGTAACGCCCAAGCTCTTCATAACCATGAAGCTAGCGCCGTCATAGTAGTTAGTACCGGCAAAGTTGATACCCAGAGAGGTATCACGCGTTTCTGTCCAGGTTGTGTTACGCGACAGCATATCGATTTCACCTGATGCCAGCGCAGTGAAACGCTCTTTAGCTGTCAGGGGTTTATACTGCACTTTGTCAGAACCGCCCAATACGGCAGCAGCAACGGCGCGGCATACGTCAACGTCCAGACCGCTCCAGTTACCGTTTTCATCTTTTTCCGAGAAGCCCGCCAGACCAGTACTTACGCCGCAAGTCAGAGTTCCGCGAGCTTTAACATCTTCCAATGTTGAAGCCTGAACTGTAGCTGCACCAGCTATTAGAGTAGCGGCAAGAGTAGTTGAAGCCAGGAATGCTTTTTTAGACATGGAGTTATTCCTCTAGTTGAGACAATAAATTTGTTCTTGTTCTAACAGGCAAGGCGCATGCCAATATTTAGCATTGTCCCTTGCCAGTCTCTAACGGAATCACCTAACTATATGTTACGTAAGGTGATTCTCTCCAAGTTTGGAGAATTAGTCCGATCAGTTATGTATCGAAATAGATCCATATAATCGGACATGACTCCTAAGTACATCAGATTGTGCCAATTAGAACTAAAGGTCAATAAGTTTTGCACTCTTGTTGTGCGCCTGCTTGGGTTGGGTGCAAGATATAAGTATCGGGTTACTAGTTCTGGAGATAAGGTTTGAATCCATCAATCGGCCCTGTGCTATCTGATTATCTTGCCAAGCAGAAGGAGAAACTATCTGAGGTTATTGCCCTTTTAGCTGATCAGGACACTCTGCTTGATGAGCTGGAAATCTGTCTGATCGGTTCAGATTATGTGGCTGATCAACTGATCCGTTATCCTGAGTTAATTGATGACCTTAAACAGGATCTGCACCGCATCTATCAGGACAATGAGCTGTTTGACGCTGTCCACCAGCGAGTTTCTGCAGTGGGTTCAGAAGATGAATTGGTGCGTGTATTACGCCAGATTCGCCGACGTGAGATGGTGCGTATTATCTGGCGCGATCTTAACTATCTGGCCGATCTTCAGGAAACGACTCGAACACTGTCGGATCTGGCAGATGCA